>JACCVB010000362.1 GCA_013698385.1 Chloroflexota bacterium | reverse complement strand
CGCGCGTTCGAGCTGTTGGCGTTCCTGCTTCGGCACCCGGGCCAGGTCTTCACCCGGGACCAGCTGCTCGAGAAGGTCTGGGGCTATGACTACGCGGGTGAGACCCGCACGGTCGATGTCCACGTGCATTGGCTGCGCAGCCAGATCGAGGACGATCCAGCGCAGCCGACGTTCATCCACACGGTCCGCGGCGTCGGCTACGTGTTCCGCCGCCCGGGTTGACGGCCGTGGCGGCGCGGCGGGGGCGCGCCGACACCGACGGATGTCCGCCACTGGGCGGTCATTTGGCGAACTCGGACGTCACCGCCGGTCCGACGCGATCGATAGGGCCATCTGCGGGCCCGCGGCGCCGGGCAGCAACCCGGTCAAACCGTGGCACGTTGACATCGCGGTCATCAGGCGTTCACACGACGGACCCAACCTTGCGACCATGTCGATCGAGGCTCGCCCGCCCGCGACCCACCCGGGTCCCGAGTTCCTCTTCGCGGAGACGGTGCGCCGCGGCGGCGAGATCCCGTTCGACATCGCCGCTCCGCCATTCGGGGATCTCCTCCCTTCGGATGGCACGCTCCCCGCTCCCGCTCCATCGCCGGCGCCCGCCTGGGTGCTGGCGATGGATGCGCTCCGGGTCCGACGTCGCCTCTTGGACCGCGCCCTACGCCCGGATGGATGGTCCGCCCCCGGCTTCGCTCGAGACGTGGATCTGATCCGCAGCCACCTTGCACCGGTTCGGAGTCGAGGGGCCCTCGCCGCATCCTTCAGCCGCGAGGCCTTCCACGTCAGCCCGGTCCCGCGGGTCTTGCCGCTCGAGTGGGACGTCGATGGACCGAGTGCCGTCCGGGTGGCCTACGCACTGCGCTGGCTCGAGCTTCGGGACGGAACACGAAAACCAGCCTGGTCCACACTGCTCGACTGACGGGTCGTCCCGAGACGCCCGAGCCCGAACCGAGTGACCCGAACCGGCCCGCGAGGCCCGCCGACCGATCAGGTCGCCTTGTGGTACATCCGCTCGATGGCCTCGGCCGCATCTTCCGCCGAATCGATGGCGTTTTCCAGCTCCCGGTAGAGGTCGCGCCACTTGATGACCTCGAGGGCGTCCTTGCCGGACCGGAAGAGCTGGGCCACCGCGCTTCGCGACAGCCCGTCCGCCTCATGCTCCAGGTCGTGCACCGCCTGGAGGTTCGCATCGAGATCCTTGAGTCCGTCAAGCTTGCGCAACGCCTCCACCAGCTGATCCGACTGGGCGGCCAGGATCCGAGCGAGCTGCTTCGCCGCCTCGGTCGGCTTCTCCACGTCGTAGATGACGAACGTCTCGGCCGTCGCCTGGATGCCATCGACCACATCGTCGAGGCGCACGACCAGCTCGTGGATGTCCTCGCGATCGAACGGGGTGATGAACGCGTCCTCGAGCTTCTTCGTGATCGATCGGTCCAGCTCGTCGCCGCGCTTCTCGAGGCGCTGGATCTCCGCCACTCGCGCGTCCAGGTCGTCGTACGACTCGAGCATCTCGGCCAGACGGGCGGCGGCCGCCTGGAGGTTTTCGCCGTCGGCCACGAAGAGTTCGAAGAATCGGACGTCCCGTGGCAGCAGTCGGAAGGTCATCGGAACTCCTTTGTCAGCCCATGCCGAAGGTGTGCAGGATGAACCAGGTCAGGGCCGCCCCGGCGCCGGCGGCCGGGATGGTGATGACCCAGGCGAGGAGGATGCGCCGGGCGACGCCCCAGCGCACGCCCTTGGGTCCGCGCGCCGAGCCGACGCCCATGATCGCGCTCGAGATGACGTGGGTGGTGGACACGGGCATGCCCAGGTGCGCCGTGGTGATCAGGATCGTTGCGGCGGTCGTCTCGGCCGCGAAGCCGTTGACCGGCTCCAGCTCCACCACCCGATGGCCCATCGTGTGCATGATCCGCCAGCCACCGACCGCCGTGCCCAGGGAGAGCGCGGTGGCAGCCACGACGATGACCCAGACCGGGACGTCGTTGGTCGGGATGACCCCGGCGGTGAACAGGGCGAGGGTGATGATGCCCATCGTCTTCTGCGCATCGTTGGAGCCGTGACTGAAGGCCATGTAGCCGGCCGAGACGACCTGCAGGCGGCGGAAGATCCGGGCCATCGGCTTGCGCTTCGCGTTCCGGAACGTCCAGTACAGCGCGAGCATCAACAGGAACGCGACGGCGAAGCCGATCAGCGGCGAACTGATCATCGGCACGAGGACCTTGCCCACGATCCCGTCCCACTTGAACGCGCCCGATCCTGACGCGACCAGGGTCGCGCCGAGCAACCCGCCGATCAGGGCGTGCGAGCTCGAGCTTGGCAGGCCGAGATACCAGGTGAACAGGTTCCAGGCGATCGCTCCGAGCAGCGCGGCGATGATGACCGTCTGGGTCGTCGTGCCCTCGTCGACCAGGCCCGCCCCGATCGTCTTGGCCACGGCCGTCCCGGCGAACGCGCCCACGAAGTTGAACACCGCGGCCATCAGGATGGCCTGGCGTGGATGCAGGGCGCGCGTGGCGACCGACGTGGCGATGGCGTTGGCCGTGTCGTGGAAGCCGTTGATGTAGTCGAACACGATCGCCAGGGCGACTACGGCGACGAGGGCGGGGGTCACGCCGTCCAATGCGATCGAGGGCCTCCAGGATGGGGGAGCGGGGGCCGATCCCGAGCGATGGTAGCGTCCCGCCGCCTTGCCGTGCGACGGCGGCTATCCTTACCGGCCATGCGCCTGTCCCAGCTCTTCTTCACGACCCTGCGCGACGATCCCTCGGAAGCCGAGATGCCGTCGCACCGACTCCTCCTGCGTGCCGGGTATGTCCGCCAGCTCGGCTCGGGGATCTATTCCCTCTTGCCCCTTGGCAAGCGGGTCAACGATCGGGTGGAGCAGGTCATCCGCGAAGAACAGGACCGGATCGGTGGCCAGGAGATGGAGATGCCGGTCGTCCATCCGGCCGATGTCTGGCGGGCGAGCGGTCGATACGACGCGATCGGCCCGGAGCTCGGTCGGTTCAAGGACCGCAACGGCCGAGACATGGTCCTCGCGATGACCCACGAGGAGGTCGTGGCGTTGCTCCTCGCGGACGTCGTCCGTTCGCACCGGCAGCTGCCGATGCAGGTCTATCACTTCCAGACCAAATGGCGCGACGAGCCCAGGGCGCGCGGCGGCCTGATCCGCGTCCGCGAATTCGTGATGAAGGACGCCTACAGCTGCGATCGCGACGACGCCGGTCTCGACGCAAGCTACTGGGCGCAGCACGGCGCCTACGTGCGAACGTTCCAGCGCCTCGGCCTGGACACGATCGCGGTCGCCTCCGACGTGGGCATGATGGGCGGAAGCCAGGCCCACGAGTTCATGGTCCTCAACGCGGCCGGAGAGGACGTCCTGGTCCTGTGCGAAGCGTGTGACTACGCGGCCAATCGCCAGGTCGCGGTGATCCCTCGCGAAGAACCCGCCGCCGAGGAGGCACTCCCCCTCGAGGAGGTCGCCACCCCCGGCACCACGACGATCGCCTCGCTGGCGGCGTTCCTGGAGATCGGGCCGGAGCGGACGGCCAAGGCGGCCTTCTTCGTGACGGGAGACGGTCGACTCGTGACCGCCATCGTGCGGGGCGATCTCGAGGTCAACGAGACCAAGCTGGTCAACGCCGTTTCGGCCGTTGGCGGCATTCGCCCGGCCACGGTCGAGGAGATCAAGGCCGCCGGGATGGAACCCGGCTACGGCTCCCCGATCGGGGCGCACGAGACGGTCGTGGTCATCGACGACCTGATCGCTCGCTCACCGAATCTCGTCGCCGGTGCCAATCGCGAGGGCGTCCACTACCGGAACGTCAATGCCGGGCGCGACTACACGGCCGATGTGACGGCCGATCTCACGAACGCCCAGGAAGGCGACCCATGCCCGACCTGTGGGGCGCCGGTGATCCTGCGCAATGGCATCGAGGTCGGCAATATCTTCAAGCTCGGCACGAAGTACAGCGATGCGGCCGGAGCCACCTACCTCGGTGAGGACGGCCAGGCGCACCCGATCGTCATGGGCTCCTATGGCATCGGCGTCGGGCGCAACACCGCGTGCATCGTGGAGGCCCACCACGATGCCAAGGGCATCATCTGGCCCGTGGAGGTCGCGCCGTACGCGGCACACCTCGTGTCGATCGGCGCGGCCAGGGAACCGCGCGTCACCGAAGTCGCGGAGCGTCTCCACAGCCTCGCGGCCGAGGCGGGTTCGCGGCGCGAGATCCTGTGGGACGACCGCGACGAGTCGCCGGGAGTCAAGTTCACCGACGCGGAATTGCTGGGCATGCCCTGGATCCTGACCGTGTCGCCGCGCTCGCTGGCCGCCGGCGGCATCGAGGTGACCGAACGCGCGACCGGCGATCGATCCACCCGCCCGATCACCGAGGTCGAGGACTTCCTCGTGAGCGGCGTCATGCCGGAACGAGACGAGGCCGCGACAGCGAGCGCCTGATCAGGCTCGGGGCGTGCCGCTGACGGGATCCGAGCGGGCCACCAGGGCGTCGATCGTGGCTTCGTCCACCGTCGCGCGGTCGAGTGAGAGGACCGCGTCGCCGACGGGGGCATCCGCCCGGTCCACCAGGTCCTGCGATGAGACCACCGCGTCCGGCAGCACCTCGGGTTCGTCGCTGAGGCGGACGATCGCGAAGCTGACCCCGGGCGGGATGGACGCCGAGATCGTGATCTCGGAGATGCGGTACGGCGAGCCCTTCGTGCGCAGCGAGGTGTTGGTCATCTCCTGGAGCGCCGTGGCCTTGATGATCAGTTCGGCGAGCGTGCCTGGGTCGATCCTCTCGATGACGGTCGTAACGCCGCGTTTGGCCATCCCGACCGCCTCGCGAGCGCCCTTGCCCGCGCTGGCCAGGCCCTGGTTGAGTCGATCGGTCGTGCCTGGATCGCCGGCGGTGCGCCCGGCGGCGGCCGCGACTTCCCGTGCCTGTCCGGCGGCCGCCTCTGCCGCCTCCCGCGCCCGCTGGATGAAGCTCACGCCGGTTCCTCCCTGTCATGCGGCCCGATCGGGGACCGCCCGGTCACGAGCATAGCGAGCCCCGCGCCGCCGGACGACTAGGATTCACGCGATGTCCATTCGAACGAGCCTGCCCGCCGAGGACCTGTACGCCCGACTGGAGGTACCGACCGACGCCAGTCCGGAGGCGATCGAGGTCGCCTGGCGCGGACTGCTGCGCAAGCATCACCCGGACGTCGCCGGTCATGACGCGCTGGACCTCGCCAAGCGGATCAACGTGGCCCATGACTGGCTGAGCGACCCGGCCCTTCGATTGCGATATGACGACGAACGGGGCATCGGGCGACCCGGCCGTTCGATCCGGTCGGACCGGGCGGACCGGGCGCACCGCGCTGGTTGGGGGTTCGGCGCTCGGGCGGCGCACGGGGATGGCGCGTACGCCCGGACTGCACCCCGTCCGCCGACGGTCGGCGAGCGGGCGGCGGCGATCGTCGCCCGGGTGACGCTCCTGACCCCGGACGAGCTGGATCGACTGGCGCTGGCCGAACCGGCACCGATCGCGTTCCTGGCCACGTTGCGCCGGTTCGCCCTGCCGGAGCGACAGTCGCTCCTCGACGATGCCGAACGAGCGGCCATCGGGGCCCTTCCCAGCGCGGTGCGCCGGCGCCCGGCGGTGCGGGATGCGATCGTCGGGCGGCTGGCGGAGATCGTGCTGGACGACTCGCTGGACGGGTTGCTCGGGGAATCCGGCGCCGACCGAGCGCGCGAGCGACTGACCCGGGGCTGGGACGCAGCGATCGGACAGCCGCGCTATGGCCCGGCCACGAACGCGGTCGCCGAGCTCCTGGAACGCCTGGCCGACTTGAGTCAGATCGAACTCGAGGCGCTCGCGAGGACCGGTACGAGGGAGCGGCTGGGTCCCGTTCCGTGGCCCCGCAGCGTGTCGCCCGACGAGGACGAGGCTCTGCGTGTCTCCTCCGACCTCGCTGCGTCGGATGCCACCGCGGCGGTGATCCGCGCGGGGGCTCGCTCGGCAGCGCTCGGGGCTCGGCGTGCGGCGGCCCGGATCGCCCACCTGCTCGTGTTGCGCCACGCCTTCACCCAGGTCGAATTCGAGCGCCTGGCGAGCGTCTGGCTGGGCACGCTCATCCCGCGCCTGGGTCCGTGGGGCGCCCGGGTCGGCCAGCGCCGGTAGGGCGCCCCGCCCGCGACCGCCGCTGGGACGCGCCCGGCCCATCGGCTGTGCGATGCTCGGCACGTGGATCCGTGGATGGCGCTCAGCATCCTCCTGGTCGTTCTCGTGGCCGCACTGGCCGTGCTCCTGCTGCGCCGCGAGGCAACGCTGCGTCGAGTCCGCTCCAGCCTGGGACCGTCCACGTCGGCTGACGCCGGCGCGTCGGCGGCTCGCCTGCGGGCCACGGCGGACCGGGCCGCGGCCGTCGTCCAGGACGAACGGACCGACCGTGCCCGCCTGCTCGAACACCTGGGATCCGGTGTGCTGCGGACGGATCCCGGGTTGCGCGTCGTGGAGGCCAATCCGGCCGCGCACCTGCTCCTGGACCGGGCCCCCGGATCGCTCCTTGGCCGGACCGTGATGGAGGCGTTCCTCGACACCGCGGTCGAGTCGATCGCCCGGTCCGCGCTCGAAGGCGCCCAGGCGGTCGGCGAGGTCCATCTGGCCGATGCCGATGGCCCGACGCTGATCGTGCGCGGCCAGCGCGCCGTGGATGGCGGGACCTGGCTGATCCTGGATGATGTCTCGGAACTGCGTCGACTCCAGCGGATCAGGACCGAGTTCATCGACAATCTGTCGCACGAGCTCCGTACCCCCCTGACCACGGTCAGTCTGCTGGCCGAGACGCTGGCCAGGGAAGCTGATGCGCCGGGCGCGGACCTTCCGCCAAGGATGCGCGATCGGATCGGCAAGATCGAGATCGAGACCGGTCACCTGGTCCAGATGGTCAGCGAACTGCTCGACCTGTCCCGGATCGAGAGTGGTGGCACGATCGGCCTGCTGGAGGACCTGGACATGGGCCAGCTCGCGACGGAGGCGACGGAGCGCCTGCGCCTGTTCGCCGAGCGCCAGGGCGTTCGACTTCGGGTCGTGACCGAAGCCGACCTCCCGTCCGTTCGTGGCGATGGCGCCCGACTCGGCCAGGTCGTGATCAACCTCGTCCACAACGCCGTGAAGTTCAGCCCGGACGGGGGACCCGTGACGATCCGGGCACGGGTCGAGGGACAGGAGGTCATCACGTCCGTCGAGGATCGTGGGGTGGGGATCCCGACCAGCGCCCAAGCGCGCGTGTTCGAGCGTTTCTACAAGGTGGACCGGTCGCGACTGCGCGCCGTCGAGGGTGGTGGAACGGGTCTTGGCCTGGCTATCGCGCGACACCTCGTGGAGCAGCACGGAGGACGGATCTGGGTGGAATCGGTCGAGGGACGTGGATCCACCTTCGCCTTCGCCCTGCCGATCTTCGTCCCGTGATGCCCGGAGGCTCCATGCGCACGCTGCACGTCGCGACCCTGAACATCCTGAACCTGGCCGACCGCTGGCCGCAGCGCCTGCCCTTGATCCTGGCCGACATGGCCGCGCTCCAGCCCGACCTGCTCGGGCTCCAGGAGGTCGTCTACCCGATGCAGCAGGACCGCCTGATCGGGGCGGCGGGGGAGGGCCACTATGGCGTGATCCGCGGGTGGGCCGGGCGGCCGGAGTACGGCAACAGCCTGCTCGTCCGCGAACCACTGGCTGCGACGGACGCCGGACGGCTGGACCTCGGCCTGGGCCGGGCCGCGCACCGCGCGCGGATCGTCCTGCCCGGTGGGGCGACGGTCCTCGTGGCCATCACGCACCTCCATCACGTCGTGGACGGGGACGCCGATCGCGAGGTCCAGGCGACGACGATGCTCGACTGGCTGTCTGGGGCTCCGCCGGCCGGCGCCGTCATCGTGATGGGTGACTTCAACGCGGACCCCGTGGAGGCCACGGTCGCGCGGATGAAGGAGGCGGGCTTCCGCTCCGCCTTCGCGGAGGCCAACGGACGGGAGCCCGCGATCACCTGGCCGTCCGGGCTGCAGGCACCGGCGATGGACACCGACGGCGACCCTGACTGTCTCGATTACATCTGGGTCCGCGGTGATGTCAGGGTGGTTGCCGCGCGCCTGGTCTTCGACCGCCCGCACCCCGACGATCCGACCCTCTACCCAAGCGACCACCTGGGGATCAGCGCGACCCTGCAGATCGGCGCCGGCCGCGGGTGATCGTGGCCCGAGGTGGGACGCTGCGGCTCGCTCACCGCGGCGACTGGCGTCGAGCGCCCGAGAATTCGCTCGAAGCCATGACGGCGGCCCTGGCGATCCCCCGATGCGACGGCCTCGAATTCGACGTTCGGACCTCCGCGGACGGGCTGCCGATCCTCCTCCACGATGCGACCCTGCAACGGGTCCAGGGGCGGTTGGAACGGCCCGATCAACTCAGCGCCGCCGCCCTTGGGGCCCTCGGCGTCCCGACCCTGGCCAGCGTGCTGGATGCGACGCCGGCCGGGGCATTCCTGGACGTCGAGCTCAAGGTCGTGCCCGGTCAGGCCTTCGTTGACGTCATGGTCGCCGCCCGCGGTCCTGAACTTCGAGGCACGGTCGTTTCGTCATTCGCGCCAGACGTCCTCGAGCGGGTGGCGGGCCTCGCCCCGAGCTGGCCCCGCTGGCTGAATGCGGTGGAGCTGGAGCCCGAGACGATCTCGACGGCGATCGAGCTCGGATGTCGCGCGGTCTCGGTGGAATGGCGCGCGATCGACGCTCGGTCGATGGGTCGTGCGCGATCGGCCGGCCTCGATGTCGCTGCATTCACGGTCGATCGCAGGTCGACCTTCGATCGGCTCGCCCGACTGGGCGTCGTCGCCGCCTGCGTCGAAGGGGCGGCCCTCGAAGGTTGACGTCAGGAGCAGCCGCAGCCCTCGCCGCAGCAGCCGTCGCTCGCGGCCAGGACCGGCAGCTCCCCCGTTGGGCGGGGCAGCGCGACCGCGTGGATCCGGTCCGGTGTCCAGTCGATCGGCTTGGTGGCCCGGATGATCGCGCCGTGGAGGCCGTCGCCGACGGCGTGCGTCGCCGTCACGGAGATGCCATCCAGGCCCACGCCGGCAAGCCCGGCATGGAATTCCGCGAAGGACAGGGCGCCCGCGATGCACCCGACGAAGCTGCCTCGCTCCGCCCGCTGTGCCGGGGTCAGATCGTCGTCCGCGACGACATCGCTGATGCCGACCCGGCCGCCGGGTCGAAGCACGCGAGCGACTTCGGCGAGCACCGTGGCCTTGTCCGTGGAGAGGTTCACGACACAGTTGCTGATGACGACGTCGATCGACGCGTCGGGCAATGGGATGGCCTCCATCGCCCCCTTGCGGAACTCCACGTTCGTCGCCCCGGCCTGTGCCGCGTTGCGTCGCGCGAGTTCGAGCATCTCATCGGTCATGTCCAGGCCGTAGGCGAACCCCGTCGGTCCGACGCGCGCCGCGGAGAGCAGGACGTCGATGCCGCCGCCGGACCCGAGGTCGAGCACGGTCTCGCCGGGCATGAGGTCCGCGACGGCGGTCGGGTTGCCGCAACCCAGGCTGGCGAGGACCGCCGCGTCGGGCAACGATGACCGCTCGGCCGCGTCATAGAGGGTCCCGCCGAACCGTTCATCGCCGCCCGGCGTGCAGCAGGCGGCCGCCATACCGGAAGCTGGCTCGCCGGCCCGCGGCGTCTGACCGAGCACGGCGCGCGCCGCGTCGGCGTATCTGGCGCGAACCTCGTCGCGAAGCGCGTCAGTCGGATCCGTGGTCGGCGGGGTGGCGGCTTCGAGCGGCATCGCAAGGCTCCTCGCGGGATTGGTATCGATGACCGTCAATATGTGGGCGACCTCCACGCTTGTCAATATCGAAATCGACCGATATGCTGCGGCCTTGATGCCGAGACTCAGGACCGTCACCCCCGACCCGGACCTGCGACTGTTGTCCGCTCTCGCCGACCCGACCCGGTTGGCCATCGTGCGCCAGTTGGTGGCGGATGCGGAGACTTGCGCGTGCGACTTCACCGCTTGTTGCGACGTGGGCCAGCCGACGGTCTCGCATCACCTGCGCGTCCTGCGTGAGGCCGGCGTGGTGACCTCGCAGCGTCGCGGCCAGTGGATCTACTACCGCCTCGCAGGGGATGTCTCGCGGCGCCTGGCGATCCTCGCGCGCGACCTCGTGCCGGGCGGGTTGATCGCGCTCGGCGATCAGCGGCGCGTTTCCGATCAGCGGCATGGCTCCACCGCGGCGACGCCCGCGGTGGCCGAGGAGATCAGGCCCCGGGCTTGAGCAGGTCCGGCGGAACGAGCCAGCGCAGCTTCCCAGCGCCACCCCGAAGCGGCGTCGCGACTTCGATCCGGACCAATGTCCCCTTGCGCATCGGCAGCGCGGTGCCGCACAGGCCCTCCAGGAGTTCGCTGAAGTCCGGGTCGTGCCCGACGAGCACCGGTCGGTCAGGCTGCCCCGCGTCACGCAGGATCGCCTCGACGGTGGCCAGGTCCACGCCCTCGGCCAGCCGATCCTCGACCGTGACCGCCACGCCCAGGTGGCCGGCCACGAGCTCGGCCGTCTCGCGGGCCCGGACCTTGGGCGAGGTCAGGACGGCGCCGGGCAGGAATCCCCACTCGGCGAGGAATCGGCCGAGGCGATCAGCCTGCTCACGGCCCTTGTCCGAGAGCGGACGCTCCGCGTCCGGCCCGCCCCAACGTGACGGATCCCCGGCGTGTGCGTGGCGCAGCAGGTGAAGCAGCATCAGCCGGCCCTGGCGACCCAGGCGACCGGCGCGGCCCGTGCCGCTGGTGCCACGTTCATCACGGGTTGAGGTCCTCGACGTCCCCGGTCACGAGATAGACGATGTCCTCCGCGATGTTCGTGGAGCGATCGCCGATCCGTTCGAGATAGTGCGACGAGATGATGATCCGGGTCCCACGCTCCACGTTGGCCGGATCGGCCCGCATCAGCTCCACGACCTCGTCGAAGGTGGCGTGATAAAGCCGATCGATGTCGTCGTCGAGGACCGCGATCTCACGCGCCTTGACGGCATCGACGTCCACGAGGGCTCGCAGGACACCATGAACCAGGACGGCCGCCCGCTCCGCCATCTCGGGCAGATGGACGTAGTCGTGGAGTGGCGGCTCAGGGGCCAGCTTGATGACCTGCTTGGCCACGGAAGCGGCATGGTCGGCGATCCGTTCCAGCTCGTACGTCACGTGGTCCAGGGTGAGCAGGTAGCGCAGGTCCCGCGCGACCGGGTTCTGGGTCGCGATCGTGACCGAGATGAGGCGCGACACCACGCGTTGGGCGTCGTTGACCTGCGCATCCGATCGGATGATGTCCAGGGCGAGGTCGGCGTCGTGGGTGGTCAGGGCCAGACTCGCGCGCCGGATCGCCTCCTCCACAAGGGCACCCATGCGCAGGACCGCGTCCTTGATGATCCGCTCTTCCCGATCCAGGGCCTCGCGTCGGGCGGGGATGCCGGTCGATGGTCGACGGCCCTCGGCGGCATGGAGCAGCGCGTCGACCTGGCCGTCGACACCGGCAGGCTGGCCCGTGCGCTGCGGGTCGGTCATCGTCCGCCCCGCATCATCCGAACCGCCCGGAGACATAGTCTTCGGTCATCTGGTTCCTGGGATCGGTGAAGATGCCGACCGTCGGCCCTGCTTCGACCACGTAGCCCGCCCGATCCTCGGCCATGTTCATGAATACGGTCCGGTCCGAGGCGCGCGCCGCCTGCTGCATGTTGTGGGTCACGATGACGATCGTGTACTTCTCCTTGAGTTCGGCCATCAGCTCCTCGATCTGGAGTGTGGAGCGCGGATCGAGCGCCGAGCACGGTTCGTCCATCAGGATGACCTCGGGCTCGGTCGCGATGGCCCGGGCGATGCACAGCCGCTGCTGCTGACCGCCCGAGAGGGACAGGCCGGACGTCTTCAACTTGTCCTTCACGTCGCCCCACAGGGCCGCTCGCTCCAGGCTCGATTCGACGAGGCCGTCGAGATCGCCCTTGAAGCCATTCAGCCGGGGACCGAACGCGACGTTGTCGTAGATCGACTTGGGGAAGGGGTTGGCCTTCTGGAAGACCATCCCGATCCGACGCCTGACCTCCACCGGGTCCACGTAGGGGGCATACAGGTCCTCCTCGTGATACCGGATGCGGCCCTCCACGCGGGTGCCCGGGATCAGGTCGTTCATCCGATTGATCGTTCGCAGGAGCGTGGACTTGCCGCAGCCCGACGGTCCGATGAGGGCCGTGATCTGGTGCGCGCGGACATCGATGGAGATGTCCTTGACCGCCCGGAAGCTGCCGTAGTAGAAGCTCACGCCTTCGAGTCGAACGATCGAGGGCGCTTCGGCGTTCGCGCCCGCCTCAGGAGCCCGTGCCACGTGCAGCCCGACGGGCGAGCGCCCGCTCGACTGATCCTGCGCGAGTTCGGCGGCGGTCAGCGTCTGGTTCACGAGTTCTCCGGCAGCGGCGTCTGTCGTCGAGTCTTCAGGGGGATCGAACTGCGGGTCGGCATCGGTCACCATCGGCGGTCATATCGGTTGCGCAGGAAGATCGCAAAGCCGTTGGCGATGATCGTCACGGCCAGCAGGACGAGGATCGCCGCCGAGGTCAACGCCCGGAACTCTTCCTGCGGCTTGCGTGCCCAGTCATACACGATGACCGGCAGCGCCGTGTACGGCCCACCGAACAGGTCCCCCAGGCTGCCGCCCGTCGAGAACGAGCCGAGGACCGCGCCCGCGAGGATGAGCGGTGCGGTCTCACCCAGGGCGCGGGCCAGGGCGAGGACCGTGCCGGTCAGGATCCCCGGAACGGCAGATGGCAGGACCAGCTGGCGGACGACCTGCCAGCGCGAGGCCCCGATGCCGTAGCCGGCCTCGCGGATCGTGTTCGGGACGGCGCGGATGGCCTCGGCGGAGGTGATGATCACGAGCGGCAGGACGAGCACCGCGAGGGTCAGGCCGCCGCTCAGGATGTTCCGCCCGGTCCCGACGCCCAAGGCCCGGAACAGGGCCACGAACACGGCCAGGCCAAGCAGCCCGTAGACCACCGACGGAACGCCGGCGAGGTTTCGGATGTTGATCGCGATGAAGCGGGTCAGCCCCGTGTTCGGAGCGTACTCCTCCAGGTAGATTGCGGTCAGGATGCCGATCGGAAAGGCCAGGAGGGCCACCATCGCGGTCAGCATCGCCGTGCCGATCAGGCCCTGGGCGATCCCGGCCTGGGCCGGCCGGCTGGACAGGGAGGCGCTGAAGAAGTCCGTCCCGCGCTCGGCGAGCACCGGGAGGCCACGGGTCATCTGGTCGCCCACGAGGATGGCCAGGACGGCCAGTGTGAACAGCAGGCTGAGCAGCAGGGCCGCGGCGAAGACCGTGCCGGCCACATCCACACGCCGCCGCCGCAGCGAACCCTGGACGACACCGACGGTGATGGCCTGGCTGTTCGACATGGCGTGTCTCAGTAGACCTGGCGGGTGCGGCGAACGAACACGTCGCCGATGAGATTGAGCCCGAGGGTCAGCAGGAACAGGACGAAGCCCAGGAAGAACAGGCTCAGGAACGCCGACGAATTGCCGGTCACGTTGTCACTGCCCGTGGCGAGGGACGCCATCGCGGCGGTCAGGGTCTGGCCCGGATCGCGGGGGTCCGCGGTGAATAGCGAACCGCCGCTGGCGCCCGCCGCGATGGCCACGACCATCGTCTCGCCGACCGCCCGAGAGATCGCCAGGATCAAGGCCGCCACGATGCCCGAGATGGCGGCCGGTGCCACGACCCGCAGGCTGGTCGTCACGCGTCGCGCGCCCAGGCCGTACGAGGCCTCGCGGAGCGAATTCGGGACCGCGCGCATCGCGTCCTCGGAGATCGAGGCCACGAGCGGGATGGTCAGGATGCCGACGCCCAGGCCGGCGGCGAGGAGGCTGAACCCGGTCGACTCCGTGAACAGCGTCCGGACGATGTTCGGGCTGATCCAGGTGAGCGCGAAGAACCCAAGCACGACGCTCGGGATACCGGCCAGGATCTCGAGGACCGGCTTGATGATGGATCGCGCCCGGGGCGAGGCGTATTCGGCCAGGTAGACGGCACTCGCGAGGCCGATCGGTGCGGCAAGGAGCATGGCCACGGCGGTGACGATCAGCGTACCGGCAAGGACCGTCGGGAGGTCGAACAGGCCACGGCGCGGGAACCAGCCGGCGCTGAACAGGCGACCCAGGTCGACCGATCGGACGAACTCGAACGCCTCGAAGATGAGCGACGAGACGATGCCGATGCTGATGGCCACGGTGAGGACCGCGGCGAACAAGAGGACGGCCTTGACCGAACGCTCGTTGCGTCGCCGGGCACGGGTGCCGCGCAGGCGGCTGTCGAGCGGAGCAGCTGCCGTCATGGTCGGTCTATGGGTGGGAATCGCATCGTACCGCCGCTCAGTCTAGGGCTCGCGAGAAAAAGGAAGGACCGGCCGGCCCTGGAAGGGTCCGGCCGGTCTCCGAGGGGTGGCGTGCTACTTGGATGCGTCCCAGGCGCTGCGGGTCGCCGTCAGGTCGGCGGCCGGCAGGTTCACGTAGGGCACGGTCTCGAGCACCTTCGAGATGGTCCCGTCGGCCAGGTAGTAGTCGACGTAAGCCACGACGGCCGGGTTGGCCGCGGCCTTCGCCTTGTTCACGTAGATGTATAGCGCGCGGGACACGGGATAGGAACCGTCGGCGATGGTCTCGGCCGTGGGCGCGACGCAGGTGCCGTTCACGTCCTTGGCGACCTGGACCTCCTTGATCTTGTCGGTGTTCTCCTCGGCGAAGGCGAACCCGACCCAGCCGAGCGAACTTGGCGAGCCGGCGATGCCCTCGATGATCGTGTTGTCGTTGGCGCTCGCGATGTAGTCGGGCCGGGTCGTGACGTCCGTCTGGCCGTGGCCCTCGCCGATCTTCTGCAGGACGAGTTCGACGAACGAGTCGAACGTGCCGGACTCCTCGCCTGGCCCCGTGACCGTCAGGTCTGCGTCGGGGAAGACCGTGTTCGAGCCGAGTTCCTTGGCCAGGGCCTGTGCGTCGGTCCACTTCTTGAACCCGGTCGATTCCGGTCCGACCAGCGCGTAGATGTCCGGGAAGGAGAGGCATTCGACCGCGGTGTTGGCAGGCGACGTCATGACCGTGATGCCGTCGATCGCGATCTTCAGTTCCGTGTACTCGATGCCGGCAGCCTGGCAGGTGGCCGCCTCCTCGTCCTTGATCTTGCGCGAGGCGTCGCTGATGTCGGTCTCGCCGGCGCAGAAACGCTTGAAGCCGTCGCCCGTGCCGGGACCCTCGATCGTGTAGTTGAAGCCCGCGTTCTGTGCCTTGAACCCTT
>JACCVB010000353.1 GCA_013698385.1 Chloroflexota bacterium | reverse complement strand
GGGCAAGGGTGAGGAGGCCGACGGCGGGCAGGCGCGACATTGGGAATCTCGCAGTTCGGTACGGTGCGGCGTCGTGGGCTGTAGCAGTGTACGCCCCGATGTCCACCTTGCCACCTACGGCGCCTTCGGGTCCACGAAGCGGCAGCGCGGGAGGAGCGGGCACGCCCCGTGGTCTGGCCGCTGAGCGTGGCAGACCTTGCGGCCGTGCTGGATGAGGTTGACGTGGGCCTCGTACATCTGATCGGGCTCGAACAGACCGAGGACCAGGTCGTGGCCCTGGTCGATCGTGGCCTTGGGCGGCAGGATGCCGACTCGGCGCAGGACGCGGTCCACGTGGCGGTCGATCGGCAGGAGTGGCTGGCCGAAGCAGAACAACAGCAGCACGGACGCGGTCTTCTTGCCGATGCCATCGATCGAGGTCAGCCAGTCCCGTGCCTCGAACGCGGTCAGGTCGCCCAGGAATTCGAGCGAGTAGTCGCCCCGTTCCTCGCGGATCCGACGCAGGGTCTCCTGGAGGCGTGGCGCTTTCTGATTTGCCAGGCCGCCCGGACGGATGACGTCGGTCAATCCGGGAAGTGGCGCGTGTTCCACGGCGGCCCAATCCGGAGCGGCGCCATCGGCGAGGCCGGTGCCGCCCCAGCCACTCCCCGGGTTGTGCGCCACGGCCGGACCCTCGCCCGGATAGGCTCGGCGCAGCGCTTCGAATGCGACCTCGGCGTTCGTGTCCGCGCTGTTCTGGGTGAGGATCGTCAGGATCAGCTCGCTCGTCGGGTCCAGCCGGCGCTCCCAGGTCGGGCGCCCGTAGCGGGTCGCCAGCCCGTCCAGGGTGAACCCGACGAGCCCCGGTCGATACCGCTCGAGGCGCTTCGCGTAGCTCCGTCCGGGGTCAGAGAACTTGCGCTTCTTCGGCCGGGCCCGCGCCTTCGACCTCACCAGATCGTTTCGACGTCGTATCGCGAGATCGCGGGATCCGCGGTGAGGATCGGGATCCCTTCGACCTGCGCCTGCGCCACGAGCATCCGGTCGAACGGATCGCCGTGGATTCGCGGCAGCGTCGCTGCACGCAGCGCGTGTGAAAGTTCTACGGGAAGTGACGTGAAGCCATTGGCGGCCAGGCGCCCCCGGATGTACTCGGCGGGCGAGTCCGGCAACGTGAGTCGACCTTGTCCGGCCTTGTAGGCGATCTCGTAGGAACTCGCCACACTCAACACGACGTCGTTGTCGCCGTCCAGCAGGATCGCCCGGCATCGACTCGACAGGTTCGGCATATCCAGCACCCACCAGATGAAGGCATGCGCGTCCAGGAGGGCCTTCACCGGAGGATCTCTCGCATGGGATCTTCGGGATGCATATATTCCGGGTCCCACTCGGGGATCGGATCGTCGAAGTTCGGGTGAATGATGACCTTGCCCTTGTCCATGCCTGGCACGCGGCGCTTGGGCCGCTCGTGGATCGCGGACAGGCGGGCGATGGGCTTGCCGGCCTTGGCGATCGTGATCTCCTCGCCGGCCTGGACTCGCTCCAGGAGACGCGAGAGGTGGGTCTTGGCCTCATGGATATTGACGATGTCGCTCATGGTCGGAGTGTGGACTTAGTCTGTTGACTTAGTCAAGTCGATCAGGCGGGCGAGGCGCTCGCCGCAGCGTTCGATCGGGGTGGTTCCGGCGGCCATCGCCTGCTCGACCGACTGCGGGCGCTCGACGACGGGGACGGCGATCGCACCGACTTCGGCGAGTGCCGCGATCCCTTCGGGTTCGACGCCGCCACCAACCGCGATGCAGGGCACGCCCGCGGTCGTGGCCCGGAGCGCCACGCCGAGCGCGGTCTTGCCGAAGCCGGTCTGGGCGTCGATCCTGCCTTCGCCGGTGATGACGAGGTCCGCGCGGGCGAGTCGGGCGGCGAAGTCGGTGGCGTCTATCACGAGATCGATGCCCGGGCGCAGGGCGAACGACGCGAAGCGATCCTGGATGGACAGCAGGGCGTAGCCGACGCCGCCGGCCGCCCCGGCGCCAGGCGTGTCCCGTTCCCTCCGGCCGGCCGCGGCGTCCAGGGCGTCGGCGAAACGTTCGAGCCGGCGATCGAGGTCCGTGACGTCTGTCGGCGTGGCGCCCTTCTGCGGGCCGTAGACGGCGGCTGCTCCGGTCGGGCCGAGGAGCGGATTCGAGACGTCGCAGGCGACCCGAAGGTGGATGGCGGTCAGCCGCGGGTCGAGATCCGCGAGGTCGCATGTGCCGGCATCCCGTACCGTGGCCGCGCCGAGGCCGTTGAGGAGGCCGGACCCGCCGTCCGTCGTGGCACTGCCACCGATCCCGAGCACGATGCTCGTGACGCCGGCGTCCAGCGCGGCCCGGATCAGGTCGCCGGTCCCGATCGAGGTGGCGGTGATGGCGTCGCGGTCGGCCGGCGTGACGCGCGACAGGCCGGAGGCTTCGGCCATCTCGATGGCAGCACGGGTTCCGTCCGCTGAGCGCAGCCACGCGGCGCGGATCTTCCGGCCGTTCGGGTCGCGGACCGTGGCGTGCTGGCGGGTCCAGCCGCCGGCCGCCTCGATCGCCGCGAGCGTGCCCTCGCCGCCGTCCGCGAGCGGGCAGAGCAGGATCTCGTCCTGGGGCCGGCCGCGGTGCCAGCCGGTGGCGAGCGCGCGGGCCACCTCCACCGAGGTCAGCGACCCCTTGAACGAGTCCGGTGCGATGAGGATCGTCATCATGCGCGGCGCCTCCCCCGCTCGGGCTGATCTCCGACCTGCAGGCTGGTTACGTGGCCCGTCACCCACCGGGTGCATAGGCTCGTGGCGGGCGGTAGGTCGCCGCGGGCGGTGCCGGCGGGTAGGTCGCCGCGGGTCGGTGCCGGCGGGTAGGTCGCCGCGGGTCGAACGACGGCGGCAGATCGAAGTGGCGGTCCGCCACTGTCGGTTGCGGGTGCGGTCGGTCGGTCGGTCGGC
>JACCVB010000349.1 GCA_013698385.1 Chloroflexota bacterium | reverse complement strand
ATCTCATCGTGCTGGCGGTCAAGATGCCCGACCTTGCCTCGGCCCTGGATTCGGCGGCGGCCTGGCCGGAGTCGACCGTGCTCGCCGCGGAGAACGGCGTCGGCGCTGATGCGCAGGTCGTCTCGGCGCGACCGAACGGCGGCATCCTCGCTGGGTCGCTGACGACGGCGGTCGGCCTCGAGGACGGCGTGATCCATCGGCATTCAACGGGCGGGATCGGCCTAGCCACCGTTCGATCGGGGGCTCAGGGTAGCTTCGAGGCCGTCACGGCCGAGAGCGTCGCGACTGCGTTCCGGGCCGGTGGTCTGGGTGCCGCCATGCTTGCCGACCCTCAGTCGATGCGCTGGTCCAAGTTGCTGGCGAACCTCGTGGGCAATGCCACGAGCGCCATCCTGGACATGGATCCCGCGGACGTCTACGCCGACCCGCAGTTGTTCTCGATCGAGCGCCGGCAGCTGCGCGAGGCCCTTGCGGTGATGCGCCGATCCGGCCTGGTCGTCTGCCGCTTGCCTGGCGCGGACGTTCGCGGCCTGGCCCTCGCCGTCCGACTCCCGGCCCGCCTGATGCGACCGATCCTGCGCCGGGTCGTGGCAGCCGGGCGCGGCGGCAAGAGCCCATCGCTCCGGCTCGCCGTGAGGAGCGGCGGCCCCACCGAGGTCGACTGGCTGCAGGGCGGCGTGGCCACCGCCGCGCACGCGCTCGGTGGTCGAGCGCCGGTGAACGAGCGACTCGCCACGATCGTGCGCGAATGCAGCGCGGACCCGGGTCGCGCGGCATGGTTTCGCGGCCGTCCCGATCGGCTGCTCGACGCACTCGACTGACCCAGCCGCCTCCGAATCGGCCGAACGGCGCCGATATACTGCGCGCGCATGGATACGACCTGGCTTGTCAGTGCGGTGTCGATCCTGGCGGCCTACCTGATCGGCGGGATCCCCTGGGGCGTCGTCGCTGCAAGGGTCTCGGGTGGCCCCGATCCGCGCGGGTTTGGGAGTGGCCGGACGGGCGGCGCGAACGTGCTGCGGGCGCTCGGGCCAAGAGCGGCGGCGATCGTCGGCCTGCTCGATCTGCTGAAAGGCAGCGTGGCCGTGCTCATCCCGATCATCCTCGGGGCTCCGATCGAGACGCAGGCGCTGGCGGTCCTGGCCGGCATCATCGGGCATAGCCGATCGCCGTTCATCGGGTTCCGCGGCGGGCGCGGCGTCTCGCCGGCGTTCGGGTCCGTGCTCGTGCTGTGGCCGCTCGTCGCGCTGGTCATCGTGCCGATCTTCCTGGGCATCGTGAAGTTCACCCGCTATTCATCGATCGCATCGCTCGCCTCAACGGCTTTGGCCGGCCTGATCCTGGTCGGCATCGTCGTCGTCCAGCACCTGCCCGCCGGCCACCTGATCTATGCCATCGGCGGCCCGGCCCTGATCTGGCTGTTCCACTACGACAACATCCGCCGGCTCCTGTCCGGTACCGAACGAACGATCGACGCTCGCGACTGACGCGAGGGGCACGACCGCCGGTCGCTGTGCTTCCTCGAGCTCCGTCGTCGGTCAGGCCGTCTCGCCCACCTCGAAGCGACCGAGCCGTAGCGATCACCGCTCGGCTCACCCGGCTCGCGGAACGTGCGCCTCCGCGACGTCAGCGATGATCGCGGCGAGCTCGCGGGGACGCGACCACATGGGCCAGTGGCTCGTCGGCAGGTCGATCCAGGTCACGTTGCGGAGCTCCGGGACGCCGGCGAGGAATGACCACTCGGGGTGCTCCCTGGCGTAGGACTGGTACTGCTCGGCGGTGAAACCCGTGCAGATCATCGTGCTCGGGATGTCGCGGCGGGCCTCGTTCGTGAGCTCGACTCCCTCCCGGATGACGCCACCCGGGACCGGAACGGCGCGCCGGCGGAACGTTGCCATCTGTTCCTCCGTGAGCCCATCAAGGTTCTCCTCGTCCTCGATATCCTTCCAGACGAGCGGCTTCTCGACCCCTTCGAAGTCGGGATCGAGGGCGCCCTTGCCGGGCGCGGTGTCGACATAGACCATGGCTGCGATCCGCTCCGGGAGCCGGTCGCTGGCGGCGTAGCCCGAGAAGCCGGACGCGCTGTGGACGGCGAGGACGACCGGCGTGGCTGCCGCCCGGACCGCGTCGCAGATCGCGGCCACGTGGTCCGCCATGGCGATCGATGATCGATCGGCGTCGGCCGACTCGAGGCCGGGCAGCGTCATCGCGGTGACGTCGTGCCCGTCGGC
>JACCVB010000344.1 GCA_013698385.1 Chloroflexota bacterium | reverse complement strand
GAGGCGCCGTCCGCCAGCACCGGTGGCGTCGCCAAGGCCGAGCCCGGCCAGAGCGTCAAGATGATGCTGCTGCCGAAGTTCCTCGGCATCCTGCCGTTCGACCAGGCCAACAAGGGCGCCCAGGAAGCGGCCACGGAACTCCAGAACCCGGAGGCGCTTGCCTTCGTCGGCCCGACCGCTGAGAACAGCGTCCAGGGCCAGATCGAGTTCATGACCAACGCCCCGACGCAGGGCCAGAAGGTCGTCATGATCTCCAACAACGCCGGCGACCAGATCGCCGCGGCCGCCGAGGCCGCCCAGACCGCCGGCACGAAGGTCGTGACCTGGGACTCGCCGATCCCGTCGGCCAAGGGTGAGAGCCTGTTCGTCGCCCAGGTCGACTTCGACTCGATCGGCGTCGTCATGGCCGACATGACCCTGTCCATCACCGGACCTGAAGGCGGCAAGTTCGCGGTCCTCTCGGCTTCGCCCGATGCCGCAAACCAGAACGCCTGGATCGAGGCGCTCAAGACCGCGCTCAACGATCCCAAGTACGCGAAGATCGAACTGGTCGACACCGTGTATGGCGATGACCAGTCCGAGAAGAGCTACAACCAGGCCCTGGCGCTGGTCGACAAGTACCCGGACCTGAAGGTCATCATGTCCCCCACGACGGTCGGCATCGCCGCCGCCGCCAAGGCCATGCAGGACGAAAAGCTGTGCGACAAGGTCAAGGTCTCCGGCCTTGGGCTGCCCAGCGAGATGGTCTCGTACACGCTCAACGGCTGTGCCCCGCAGTTCGCGTTGTGGAGCTTCGTCGACCTCGGCTACCTCACCTACCAGACGTCCTATGCGCTCGCCACGGGCGCGATCAAGGGCGAGGAGGGCGAGATGTTCGAGGCTGGCCGGATGGGCCAGTTCGCGATCGAGAAGGATCCGACTCGGGACGCCGGCCTGCGCGTCCTGATGGGTGACTTCAAGGTCTACGACAAGAGCAACGTGGAGGCCGAGGCGAAGTAACGTCTCGCGCTGACCGTTTCCGATCGGGCCCGCCGTCAGGCGGGCTCGATCCATGTCCGGCTCCAGCCGTCGCCGCTGTGCTGGCCACAACCTGGCACCGTGGCGCCATGCGAGCTCGCGCGCCGGTGAGAGATACGACTGGGGTCGTCAGCCGGTCCCTCGCCAGTCGGAGTCACGATGTGTGAACCTCGCGCCCGCTAGTGTCAGGTACGACTGGGCGTAGTGCTGGTCCAGGATCGAGGGCCGTGTGAAGCAGGCCGCGCCTGGGTCCGTGCTCGGTAACCGCCATCGGACGCTGCCGGAGGGCCCCGAAGCGAGTCCCACGGGGTCCAACACGACCAGGGTTCGTACCTGACAGCAATTGGCGGTCTGGCGGCCGTACGCGATCAGCCGGCGCCCTACGCCTTCAGCCGGCGGCCTCGACCATGGGTCGGACTTCCGTCGCCAGCCGCTCGATCGTCTCGAGGTCCAGCGGGGCCGCGACGGACGCGCTGAAGCCGTTCACCCCCAGTGCCCGGTACGCCAGGATCCGCTCGGCGATGTCCTGGGCCGTGCCCGTCCAGGTGGTCGAGAGCATCGCCCCGGACCAACCGTGGACCCGGACCTCCTCGTCGAACACGCGCTGCGCCTCGCCCCGGTCACGCCGGATCACGAGCTTGCCGCCGACGACGCGCTGGATCGTGCCCGGGTCCCGTCCGATCGCCCGGCAATGCTCCGCCAGCACCAGGTCCTTGGCCCGGAACACCTCGACCTCGTCCGGCCCCAGCCAGATCTGCCAGATGTCGGCGTGCCGGGCCACGATGCGCAGGCCCTTGCGCTCACCGCTGGCACCGACGACCACCGGCATATGCGTCTGGACCGGCCGCGGGGCATGTCGGACTGCGTCGAATCGGTAGCGCGCCGTGTCGTGGCTCACGGTCGCGCCGTCGAGCAGCCCTCGCACGATCGCGAGCGACTCGTCCAGCCAGTCGAGCCGTTGACCCACGCTCCGGCCGGGGTCGATCCCGT
>JACCVB010000332.1 GCA_013698385.1 Chloroflexota bacterium | reverse complement strand
TACGCCAGCCATCGCCACCGGCGAGGCACTGACAGAAGGAGCCACCCACCCGCTCGAGCGAACCCTCGCATCTCGACGAGGACCCTGCCGACGGTACGCACTGACAGGACTGGCGCCATGGGGGCCGAGCCGTGGGGGCGCCGAGCCGCGGGGGCGCCGAGCCGCGGGAATGCGACCGAGCCGCCACGCCCGCGCGCCTGTCGCCGGCGTCAGCCCAGGAAGAGATCCAGCCCGGGCGCCACCGCTCCCACGATGAGGACCACGACGTACCCGACCAGCAGCAACAGCCCGGCCCGCAGGTGGAGCTGGACGTTGACGCCCATGATCGCCATCAGGCCGTACGGATTGTCGTAGTTGGGCTTGAGGCCGCGCGAGACCTGGAGGGCCATCGGGATCGTAAGCAGCATCAGGAGCGTCGGGACCGGCAGGATGCCGATGACGACGCCGACGACGAGCGCCACGAAGGCGGCGGTCACGGCGACGTTGTAGCCGCTGATCACCGACTCGCGCGAGAAGCGCACGGGCAGGGTCCGCTTGCCGGCTCGGGCGTCACCGCGCCGGTCCGGGATCTCGTTGACGTACAGGATGAGCGCGACGAGCAGGGCGATCGGCACCGAGGCGACGAACGGCTCCCACGCAAGCGCCCCACGGGTCTGCACCACGTACGCGCCCAGGAGCATGAGCGGACCGAAGCCGACCGCGACCGCGATCTCCCCGAGTCCGCGATAGACGAACTTCAGCGGCGGCGCCGTGTAACCGAGACCGACGATGAACCCCACGACCCCGATGACGAGGAGCGCGGTCGACCCGCTGATCGCGAGCAGGACCAGGCCGACGACACCGGCCGCGATGAAGAACCCGGTGGCAAGGGTAGCCATCTGGCGGAACGAGACGAGGCCGTACTGGATGACCCGGGAGCCGCCGCTGAACTGGGTCGGGGTGACGTTCGCGTCATCGGCGCCCTGGGCGGTGTCGAACACGTCGTTGCTGACGTTGATCGCCAGTTGGACAAACGAGGCCCCGACGACGGTCAGCAGGGCCGTGACGAGGTCGAACGAGCCACGCGTCGCGGCGATGGCGATGCCGATGAGCACCGGGATGATCGTCGCAGTCAGGAACGGGAGGCGAGTCGTGCGCAGGGTCAGGAACCCGAACGATAGCTTCGGCTTGACCGGCGTGCCGCGTTCGGCCGACAGTGCATCGAAATACTTGCGCGACTGCGGCGCCGAGCGCTCCGAGTATTCGAAGAAGGGAACCTCGGCCTCGTCCCAGCCCCACGCATCGCGGGCCTGGAAGGCGACGGTGGCCGGTGCGGCTGCGGCGGCGGCGGCGCCTGCGGCCGCGCCCGAGCCCGACACCCGGCCCCAGACCGTCACGTGCCGACGCTCGTCATAGCCGTACCCCGGCTGCGGCCGGATGTGGGAACCCGTCAGCGAGACATCACGATCGGTCGGGACGGTGAAGCCGGCCGGCGTCACGAAGGACGCCGTCCCGCCGGCGGCGTCGAGCGTGGCCCCCACGGCAACGCTGACCGGGTAGCCGGCCTCGTCCACCCAGGACACGATCTGGAAGGGATAGCCGGCGAGCTTGGTCAGGCCGGTCTGGGCATCGATCTCCGGTGTCGAACGCATCACGCGGCCTCCCCACTCATGACGCTCAGGTCGAACGCGGCCGGCGCGGTCGACGGGACGCCGTCGGACCAATACAGGACCCGGCGGGGCGTGATCTCGATGAGCGCCCGCTCGAAGAAGAGGGGCAGCGCCACGCGGGCCTTGAGGAACATGACGATCGATGGCTCCTTGGCCTCCCAGATCGGGAGGAGCCGCTCCCAGCCGCCATGCGGATCGTCCGCGATGATCCGGGCATCACCCTGGATCGTGGCCCGGTCCGTTCGCCCACCGACCGCGATCGGGTCCGTGATGGAGAGCGACACCTTTGGGTTCTTCTGGATGTGCTCGAGCTTGCGGCTGAATAGCGTCGATGAGGTCAGGTAGACCCGCCCACCGTCCCACAGGGGGATGAGCGGATAGGTGACCGGTCGACCCTTGCCGTCGACGACGGTGAGTTCCCCGACGAGCGCTGCCTCGAGCAGTTCGGCGACGGGTGCTGGCATGGTGGCCATGTTCGGCTCCTGGCGTGGTTCTGAAACGCGCCCATCATAGCGCATGTGCTACTCAGGTGTAGCGAGTTTCGAGTTCCTGTCCAGTGATTCGCAGCCGCGCTCGCTACGGATGTACGATGCGCGCCCATGTCGACCCCCCTCGCGACGGCGATCGCGCCTGATCTCGGCGCGCCCGCTTCGTCTCCTTCGCTCATCCTGGCCCGCGGACTGACCAAGCGCTTCGGCGAGTTCACCGCCGTCGACGCGATCGACTTCGACGTCGCGCCGGGCGAGTCGTTCGGCTTCCTCGGGCCCAACGGCGCGGGCAAGACCTCGACCATGCGCATGATCGGATGCGTCTCGCCGCTGTCCGGTGGCACGCTCCAGATCCTGGGCCTCGATCCGGAGGCCCACGGTCCGCAGATCCGGGCGCGCCTGGGCGTCGTGCCGCAGCAGGACACGCTGGATACCGAGCTGACCGTCCGCGAGAACCTGCTGATCTACGGCCGCTACTTCGGTTTGAGCCGCGCGGAGTGTGCGACACGGGCAGACGAACTGCTCGAATTCGCCCAGCTCGGCGAGCGTGCCGGCGACCAGGTCGAGCGACTGTCGGGCGGGATGAAGCGCCGCCTGACGATCGCCCGAAGCCTGATCAACGAGCCGGACGTGCTGCTTCTCGACGAGCCGACGACCGGCCTCGATCCGCAGGCCCGGCACCTGCTCTGGGACCGACTCTACCGACTGAAGCAGCGTGGCGTCACCCTCGTCCTGACGACCCATTACATGGACGAGGCCGAACAGCTGTGCGATCGGCTGGTCGTGATGGACAAGGCGAAGATCGTGGCCGAAGGATCGCCCCGCTCGCTGATCGAGCAATATTCGACCCGTGAAGTGACCGAGCTGCGCTTCGCGCCGGGGGTCCAGGAGACGCTCGATGGCCAGCTGGACGGTCTGGCCGAGCGGATCGAGCGCCTGCCGGACCGCGTCCTGCTCTACGCCGACGACGGCGAGGCGGCCGTTGCCGCGGCCCACGCGCGCGGGCTCCAGCCGGAGCAGGTGCTCGTCCGTCGGTCATCGCTGGAGGACGTCTTCCTGCGACTGACCGGTCGCTCGCTCATCGAATGAGGCGGCGATGACCGCGCTGGCGCACCCGCGCTCGGGAATCGGGCGCGTGTTCGAGCATAGATTCATGCAGTACCGGCGGTCGTACCGGGCCAGCATCTTCAGCTCGTTCCTGACGCCCGTCCTGTTCCTCGCGGCGATGGGCGTGGGCCTGGGTTCGTACGTCGACGGATCGACGAGTCCGGCACTCGCGGGCCTGTCCTATCTCGCCTTCCTGGCGCCGGGCCTGCTGGCCGCCACGTGCATGCAGTCGGCTGCGTTCGAGGCCGCCTTCCCGATCATGTCCGGGCTGGTCTGGTCGCGGACGTTCCACGCGATGCACGCGACGCCGATCGACGGCCGCGACATCGTGCTCGGCAACTTCGCCTGGATCGGGGCCCGGATGGTGCTCGTCGCGACGGTCTTCACGGTCATCATCGTGCTGTTCGGGGCGGCGGCATCGCCGCTCATCGTGCTGGCGATCCCAGCCGCGGCGCTGACCGGGCTCGCCTTCGCGGCACCGATCATGGCCTTCGCCGCGACGCAGCGGACGCCGAACAAGTTCAACGCCGTGTTCCGATTCGGGATCACGCCGCTGTTCCTGTTCTCGGGCACGTTCTACCCGGTCGATTCGCTGCCGGCGGCGATCCAGCCCCTGGCCTGGGTCACGCCGCTGTACCACGGCGTGGCGCTGACCCGCGCGCTGTCGCTGGGCACGGTCGGCGGGGCACCGGGTCTTGCGCTGATCCACCTGGCCGTGCTGCTGGCGTTCATCGCCGTCGGGCTGTGGTTCGCGTACCGGACCGTGGGCAAGACGTTGTTGCGCGGATGACGGCCTTCCCATTGACCACCGGCCTGCTCGGCAGCCGCCGGTCGCTGCGCTTGATCGAGCGCAACCTGTTCGTCTACAAGCACGGCTGGATCATCATCCTGTCCGGGTTCTTCGAGCCGCTGTTCTACTTGCTCTCGATCGGGTTCGGGCTGGGGGCGTTGATCGGCAGCATCGCGGGGCCCGGCGGCCAGGCGATCCCGTACCAGCTGTTCGTCGCGCCAGCGCTGCTCGCGAGCTCGGCGATGAACGGGGCGATCACCGAGGCGACCTTCAACTTCTTCTTCAAGCTCAACTACAACAAGACGTTCGAGGCCATCCTGTCCACGCCGTTGTCCGCGGGCGACGTGGCCGTCGGCGAACTCGGCTGGGCACTCATCCGGGGTGGGCTGTACGCCGTCGGGTTCATGGTCGTGATGGTCGTGCTGGGCCTGGTCGTCTCGCCCTGGGTGATCCTGGCGGTACCGGCGGCACTCCTGATCGGGTTCGCGTTCGGGGCGGTCGGGATGGCGGCCACGTCGTTCATGAAGACCTGGCAGGACTTCGATCTCATCCAGCTCGTCGTCCTGCCGCTGTTCCTGTTCAGCGCCACCTTCTACCCGATCGAGACCTACCCGGAGGTGCTCCGGGTGATCGTCCAGCTGACGCCGCTCTACCAGGGCGTGGACCTGATCCGGTCGCTGACGGTGGGCGTCCTCTCGCCGGTCCTCCTGTTCCACGTCGCTTACCTGCTGGTGATGGGCTTCGCCGGCCTGTGGGTCGTGGCGCGCCGGCTGGACAAACTCCTGCTCAAGTGACCGACGGGGCGGCCGTCGCGGCCGATCACTCCGATCTGGCGGCGCTGACCGCCGAGATCGTCGCGTGCCGGCGCTGTCCACGGCTGGTCGCGTGGCGGGAACTCGTGGCCCGCGAGAAGGTGGCTCGGTTCCGCGATGAGCCGTACTGGGGTCGGCCGCTTCCGGGGTTCGGCGATCCGGATGGGCGGATCCTCATCGTGGGCCTGGCGCCGGCCGCGCACGGCGGCAATCGGACGGGTCGGGTGTTCACCGGTGACGCGTCGGGGGACTTCCTGTGGGCCGCGCTCTTTCGAGCCGGGCTTGCGGACCGACCCTCGTCGCGGCGCGCGGACGACGGCCTCACCCTGACGGACACGTACATCGCGGCCGCGGTCCGGTGTGCGCCGCCATTGAACAAGCCGACGATCCAGGAGCGCGACGCGTGCGCACCGTTCCTGGCGCGGGAGCTGACGCTGTTGACGAGGGTCCGGGTGATGCTCGCCCTTGGGGCGTTCGGGTGGGATGCGTGCCTGCGGACACTGGCCGGATCGGGGCATCGGGTGATGGGCGGTCGGCCGCGGTTCGGGCACGGGGCGGCAGTCGAGATCGGGCCATACGTGCTCGTTGGCTCCTACCACCCCTCGCAGCAGAACACGTTCACCGGCCGCCTGACGGCGCCGATGTTCGACTCAGTCGTGGGGCAGGCGGTGGACATCGCCCGGGCCTGACGGGCCGGGCAGGGCGGCGTCGAGCGCATCGCGCCGGCGGCTCGGCGAAGCGTCACGGCGTTCCCGCCGCGACGGCTCGAGCGTTCGGTGTCGAGCGTCTGCCGGCGGCCCACGGGCATGCGGCGACAGATCCGCTCCCACCGAAGGATTCGGGGCTATGGGGCGCATGACGCCATGGACGGCCCGACCGGACGCCTCGGACCGTGCCCGGTGCACGCTTGGTCCGGCCGAGCGCACGCACGAATGAAGCATTCGAGCGGAGTGAGAACGCCGTTGTGGGCTCGATAACCCGGTTTCCTTCGGTCCCGGCCGAACCGAAGGCCGGTAGGGACGAGCAGCCACCGGTAGGCGGGTCGGCCGCCGCTCCGCCGGCTCGCACCCACCGCCACCCACTCTGCCGGGCTCGGCGAGCCGGTCGGCGGTCACCTCCCGTATCCTTCGTCTCCGTGGCGACCACTGAACGCGATCTGTATGAAGTCCTGGGCGTGGAGCGGGGCGCGAACGACGCCGCGATCAAGCGCGCCTATCGCAAGCTTGCCCAGCAGTGGCACCCGGACGTCAACAAGGATCCCGAGGCGCCTGCGCGATTCAAGGAGTTGAGCGAGGCGTACCAGATCCTGTCCGACCCGGAGCGCCGCCAGCGCTACGACACGTTCGGTCGGGCCGGCGTGGACGGGGCAGGGGGCGGGGCAGGCACCGGGTTCGAGGGCTTCGGTGGCTTCGGTGACATCTTCGATGCGTTCTTCGGTGGCGCGGCCAACGGCGCGGCCCGGCGGGGACGGCCGCAGCCCGGTGCGGACCTGCGCTACGACCTGCGGATCACCTTCGAGGAGGCGGTCAAGGGCGTGGCGAAGGAGATCGAGTTCCGGGTCCTCGACCGCTGCGAGACCTGCACGGGCACCGGCGCCAAGCCCGGGACCGAGCCCGTCACGTGCCCGCAGTGCCAGGGCCGCGGCGAGGTCCGCAATGTCCGCCAGACGATGCTCGGCCAGATGGTCAATGTCAGTGCCTGTCCACGCTGCCAGGGCGAGGGCCGAATCATCGAGACGCCGTGCGAGACGTGCAAGGGGGACGGCCGGACAGAACGGAAGCGCACCCTCCAGGTCAGCATCCCGGCGGGCATCGATGAGGGCCACCAGATCCGCCTGACGAACGAAGGCGAGGCGGGGCCGCGAGGCGGACCGCCGGGCTCGCTCTACGTCGCGGTCCACGTCACGGAGCACCCGAGCCTGAAGCGCGACGGGACCGAGCTCTATTTCCAGGCCCAGGTCTCCATCGCCCAGGCCGCTCTCGGCACGACCATCCTGGTGCCGACCGTCGACGGCGGGGAAGAGGTCGAGATCAAGCCCGGGACGCAGCCGGACACGGAGATCCGCCTGCGCGGCAAGGGCGTCCCACATCTTCGCCGCGCCGGTTCGCGCGGCGACCTGCATGTCCTGGTCGACGTCGTCGTGCCGACCAAGCTCAGCAAGAAGCAGCGCGACCTGCTGGAGGCATTTGCCGCAGAGGGCGGCGAATCGACCCACGCCTCCAGCGGATTCTTCGACAAGGTCCGGGACGCGCTCGGGTCGTGACCGGGTCGTGACCGCGGCCTGGCTCGAGCTGGCGGTCGAGGCCGATCTCGAAGCCGTCGAGACGATCAGCGAGATCCTGGGCCGGGTGGCCAGTGGCGGAACGACGGTCGAGCCCGCGTTCGAGCTCGTGGCGGAAGGCCTGGAGGCGCGCGTGGACCCGACTCGGCCAGCGACCGTCCGGGCGTATGTGCCGGCAGGCGACGCCGCCGCGGCGGAGACGGCCGCGGCCCAGGTCGGCATGGCGCTCGGTCACCTTCAGGCCTTTGGGCTGCGGCCCATCGGCGAGTTGCGGACGCAGATCGTGCACGAGGAGGACTGGGCGTCCGCCTGGAAGGCGCACTTCCCGGTCCTTCGGGTTGGTCGCCGGCTGGTCATCCGGCCGTCCTGGCGCCGTCACCGCCGCGCGCCCGACGACGTCGTCCTCGCGCTCGACCCGGGGATGGCGTTCGGGACGGGGCTTCATCCGACGACGCGACTGTGCCTGGCGATGCTGGAGCGACTGGCGGATCGCGGGGCCGTCGCGCAGACCCGCGTGCTGGACGTGGGCTGTGGCTCGGGGATCCTCGCCATCGCCGCGATCAAGCTCGGTGCCGCGAGCGCCCTGGGTCTCGACACGGACCCGATCGCCATCGAGTCGACCGTCGCGAATGCTCGACGCAATCGACTCGTCCGGCGAGTTCGCGCCCGGGTCGCGAGCCTGCCGAGCGGGGACGGTGCGTGGGACGTCGTGCTGGCCAACCTGATCGCCGGCGTGCTCGTGCCGCTGGCCCCGGCCCTGGCCGCCGAACTTCAGCCTGGCGGGACGCTGCTGGCGTCGGGCATCTTCATCGACCGCGAGGCGGAGGTCCGGCAGGCGTTCGAGGCGGCCGGGTTGATGGTCACCGATCGGGCGGCGGAAGGGGAGTGGGTCGCGCTCGAAGCCTCACTCCGCGACCATGAGTGCGGGTACCTCGACGGTGCGGCGAAGGTGGCGCCTACAATCGAAAAGCGATGTCCCTGAACCTGTTCCCGGTCCTGCTGGTCAGCCACATCGTGCTGGCTATCAGCCTGTTCCTCCCGTCGATCCTGCTTCCGTTCACGCTGCGCGCGCGGCGGGCCACGGTCGACTCCGATAGCCCGGTGGTGCGCACCCTCCTCGTGGCACAGACCCACGGGACGGTCATCATCGGGGCGGGCCTGGCGCTGACCGGCCTCGGGCTCATCGCCATCCTCGGGCCGACGATGCTGCAACAGCCGTGGCTCCTGGTCGCGCTCGCGATCTACTTCGCCAATCTCGCCATCGCGTTCTTCATCCAGCGGCCCAACCTCCGCCGGCTCATCGGGATCCGGGCGGCGCCGGATGATCGGACGTGGAAGGATCGGGCACGACGCCAGCGGTACGTGTCGTATCTCATGGCTGGGCTGGTCGGGACGATCGGGTTCCTGATGAGCACGAAGCCGGCGATCTGGTGAGTGACATGACCGACCAGCCGCCGACGACCGACGAGCCGCCCACGACCGATTGCCTGTTCTGCCGGCTCGCCGCCGGTACGATCCCTTCCGCCATGCTCCATGAGGACGATGACCTCATCGCGATCCGCGACATCGCACCGGCTGCGCCGACCCACCTGCTCCTGATCCCACGCCGTCATATCGCCTCGGCGCTCGACCTGAGCGAGGACGATGGACCGCTCCTCGGTCGATTGTTCGCGGTCGCCGCCACGCTGGCTCGGAGCGAAGGCATCGCTGACGCGGGCTATCGACTTGTCTCGAACGTGGGCACCTGGGGCGGTCAGTCGGTCGATCATCTGCACGTGCATCTGCTCGGCGGGCGCCGCCTCAGCTGGCCGCCCGGATGAGCGGAAGGACTTCAGCTCGCCCGCGCGGAACGCCTCGACGGACCGCCGCCGTGGCCTCTGCGTTTGCGGCCATCGCCCTCGCCGCCGCAGTGGCCGGATGCGCCGGAAACGCGGACCGCCCCGTCACGTCTGGTGACCAGGAACCGGCCGCGACCTTCCCGCTCTCCTCGATCGGACCGAATCGCACCGTGAGCCCGGCGATCGAACCGACGCGTGCCGAACTCGTGCGCGTGCTGGGCACGCGAAACCTCGTCCTGACCGACACGCAGGCACCGTTTCGTCCGCCGGAGAGCCCGGTCATGGCCGTCGTGCCGCGGGCCGTCTATCAGGTCGTGCTGCCAGCTGATCCCGGCCAGGGATTCATCGTCGTCTACGAATTCGCCGATCCCGGGGCGGCGACCGAAGGGGCCTCCGCCCAGGCGGCCTACCTCGCGACCGGCCCGGCGCGGGTCCAGTCTTCCCTTGGGTCTCGCCACGTCATCCGGCTGCTGGGCAGCACCGTGGTCACCTACAGCTGGGATCCAGAGGGCGCCAGGGACCCGGCAGCGCCGGATATCCAGGCTGCGCTCGAGACCCTGGGTAGCGCGGTCGACGTCCCGAGCTGAGGGCCGCCGGCCGACCTACTGTTCCGAGCCGCCGACCACGGGGAGTGGCGCGTCGCTGGCTGCCCAGCGGCGGACCGGATCGCGCTTGACCTTGAGCGTGTGCGTGCGCGGGAAGTCCTCGCCCGGCCAGGCACGCCAGCCGGCGATCCGCTGGTTCGGGCCAAGCGAGGCGTTGGCCGTCTTGACCGCCGACGCGATCCGAGCCCGGAATGCCGCCGGATCCTCGTCCGTCGGCGTGAGGACGACGGCTTCGATCCGTCCGGGCTCGGTCTCGACCACGACCGCCTCACGGACACCGGCGACGCGCAGCGCGTTCTCGATGTCCTCGGGGTACACGTTGAAGCCGTTGGGCAGCACGATGATGTCCTTGATCCGGCCGGACAGGACCAGCCGGCCGGCGTCGTCGAGTCGACCGAGGTCGCCGGTCCGATACCAGCCGTCGTCAGTGAACGCCTGGCCCGTCAGCTCCGGTGCGTTCCAGTAGCCCGCGAAGACCGTCCGCCCTCGGAACTGGATCTCGCCATCGTCCACGATCCGCATCTCGATCCCGGCAGGCGCCCGCCCGACCGTGCCCGGCCCGTGATCCGCGAATCCGGTCGCGGTCCCCGTGCCGGTTTCCGTCGCCCCGTAGCCCTGCAGGACGGTGACGCCGAGATCCTCCCAGGCGCCCTGCAGCGCCGGTGGCAGGAAGGCGCCCGACGACACGAACAGGCGGAAGTGGCCGCCGAGCTGGCGATGGACGCTGGCGAACAGTCGACGCCGGAGCGCGAACGGCAGATGGCGCGCGAGGCGCCGCAGTCGATCGAACGCCGTCGCGCGACCGGCTTTCACGACCTCGCGCTCGATGGCGCTCCAGAACAGGTCGAGCACCTGAGGAACGACGATCATCGAGGTGACCCGATGCTCGCGCAGCGCATCGAAGATGACCCGCGGGTTACGGCTCCGGACATACAGGATGTCCGCCCCGACGTCGAGCGCGTAATAGAGCCCGACGGCCTGCTCCAGGAGGTGCGACAGCGGCAGGAGCGAGACGAGTCGGTGGTCCATCGGCGGGACGACCCGGTGGAACGACTCGATCGAGGCAACGACGTTGTCGTGACTGAGCATCACGCCCTTGGGCGTGCCGGTCGTGCCACTCGTGAAGATGAGCTGGAAGGTCTCGTCCCCGGTCGGTCGGCCCCAGGCGGCCTGGCGGGCCACCCAGTCGGGCGGGAAGGCCGGGTCGTCCGCGGCCGGCTCAGCACAGAGCGCCTCGACCGACGTGGTCGGGAACTCGGCGAGGCCGGCTTCCCGAGGGTCGGGGGCGTCGCGGCCCGAGCCAAGGATGAGGTGGCGCGCGCCCGAGGCACGGACGATCCCCTCGACGGCGTCCGGCGACATGCGCAGGTCCAGGGGCACGATGACCAGGCGAGCGTGCATCGCCCCGAAGTAGGCCGCCGGCAGCTCCGGCGTGCTGGGACTCCAGGTCAGGATCCGGTCGCCCGGCTCGAGGTCCAGGGCCCGTAACCGCCAGGCTGCGATCCGAGAGCGGCGAGCGAGGTCGCCGTACGTCCAGTGGGTCGTGCCGCCATCGTCGCCCCGCAGGCCGAGCGCCGATCGCTCGCCGTACCGGAGAACGGCGCCATCGAGCAAGTCAAGAAGCGTGGCGGCGGATGGATCGGGCATCGTCGGGGCATCCTACGACGTGCACAGGGCCACCCGGAGGGTCGGCTCGCGCATTTGACCCGTTCCGGAGCCTCGACTACACTCCGGCGGCTCTGGCGGGAAACCGCCGAGCGGCGTCCGGTCGGCTGGCCACGAGCCTGGGCGTCTGAGCACGAAACCGCGGCCTGGGGAGGTGAACACCGATTGGCTGAAGTCCGAGTGGGAGAGAACGAGACGTTCGAGAGCGCCCTGCGCCGCTTCAACAAGAAGATCCAGCAGAGCGGCATCCTCGCCGAGGCTCGCCGACGCGAGCACTACGAGAAGCCCTCCGTGAAGCGCAAGCGCAAGGAAGCGAAGCGCAAGAAGAACGCCCGAACGCAGGCCGGCTGAGCGGGGTCATCCCCGCCTCACCCTCCTGCGGCCTCACGGGCGTCCAGAGCGACCGCCCGAGGTAGCCACGACCGGTGTCCCTTCGAGAACAGCTCCAGGCCGACATCACCGCCGCGATGCGCGGCGGTGATGCGCTGCGCCGCGATGTCCTGCGCATGGCCGCGAGCTCGGCGTACAACCTGGAGAAGCGCAATCAGAAGCCACTCACGGATGACGAATTCTTGGGTGTGCTGACCCGCGAGGTCAAGACCCGCCGGGAGTCGGTCGAGGCCTACAGCAAGGCGAACCGTCCCGACCTTGCCGGCAAGGAACAGGCCGAGATCGAAATCCTGGCCCAGTACCTGCCGCAGGCACTGAGCGAGGACGAAGTCGGTGCCCTCATCGAGACGGCCATCGCCGAGACGGGCGCAAGCTCCGCCCGCGATCTCGGCAAGGTGATGGGGTGGCTCTCCCCGAGGACGCGCGGTCGCGCGGACGGGAAACTGGTCAGCGGCCTCGTCGCCGCCCGACTGGCGCGTGACGACCTGGCCGTCCACGACGGCGGACGGCACTGAGCGCCGTCGCGATGGCCCGTCCATGCTGACCCAGCGCGCCCCTTCGCTCGCCCGTTTCACGCGCAACGATGCGACGCGCCTGGGCATCGCGGCGATCATCCTCATCATCACCCTGACGGCCATCCTGGCGGCCGACATCCTGCCCAAGGACGCGATCCAGGTCCGCGCCGGCGATCTCGCCCCGCGCGACATCGTGGCTCCTCGGGCGCTGGACTTCGAGAGCACCGCCCTGACCCAGCAGGCTCGGGCCGCCGCCCGCGCTGCCGTGCCTCCGACCTACGACTTCACAGCGGACAAGGCCATCGCCACGGCCGCGGAACAGCAGAAGGCGTTCGACGCGCGGATGCTGAGGGTCGACACGAGCTTCAGCGCGGACCTGACCGATGTGCAGCGTGCCTCCCTCCTCGGATCTGCGATCTCCGGCCTGACCGAGGAAGCCCGGGCGACCCTGGTCGGCTTGAGCTCGCGCCGCTGGCAGATCGTCCGCGCGGAAGCGCAACGCGTGCTTGACGCGACCCTTCGCACGGAGCTGCGGGACACGGAGGTGCCGGAGGCGCGGACGCGACTGGCCGGCAGGATGGGCGGTGACCTCGATGAAGCCGAGCGGATGCTGGCGGCCGAGCTGATCAGCCCGCTCGTCGTCCCCAACTCCTCGTACAGCGAGGAGTTGCGCAACCAGGCCCGGGACGATGCGGCCCAGAATGTCAGCCCGATCCGTGTGCAGATCCTCCAGGGCGAGGTGATCGTGCGCAACGGCCAGCGGCTGACCGGCGCGGACGTCGAGACGATCGACGCCCTTGGGCTAGGGGAGAACGCGAGCGATCTCGCCAGCCTCGCCGGCTGGTTCCTGCTGTCCGTGCTCGTCGTGGGCATGCTGCTAGCCTGGATCTGGCGGTTCCGCCCGACGCTGTGGCATCGCAACAACGTGCTCGTCCTGGTCGGGTTGCTGCTGGCCGGCGCCGCGCTTGCGCTCAAGGTGACGGCCGGTCGCGAGATCCTGCCCTATTTCCTGCCGACTGCCGCCATCGCCATGTTGCTGGCCATCCTCCTCGACGCGTCGGTCGCGACGATCGTCATCGCGGTCATCGCGATCATCGGCGGGGCGATCAATGGCGCTTCGCTGGAGAACGGGGCATCGCTCGAATTCGCGACGTACATCTTCCTGGGCGGGATGGCGGCCATCGTGGCCGTGCGTCGCGGTGATCGACTCCAGGTGTTCGTCCAGGCCGCGGTCGTCGTGTTCGTGGTGAACGCGATGGTCGTGTCCGTCTTCTCGCTGTTGGGCGCGCGCGACCTCCAGGGCGTGCTGGAGTTGTGGTTCGCCTCGGCGGTGTCGGCCGGGGGGTCATCGGTCGCGGCGATCGGGACGTTCGCGGTCCTTGGCTCCGTGTTCGGGATCCTCACCGTGTTCCAGCTCCTGGAACTGGCCAACCCCTCGCAGCCGCTGCTCCGGCGCCTCCTCGTCGAGACGCCGGGGACGTATCACCAC
>JACCVB010000259.1 GCA_013698385.1 Chloroflexota bacterium | reverse complement strand
GCCCGAACTCGACCGGGCGAGAACTGACCATCGCCGCCGTCGTCGCCCTCGTCATCGTCGGCGTGCTGGCGCTCTACACCGTCAGCCGCTTCTACACCGGCGCGTTCACGTTCTTCAATCCGGAAGGCGACCAGAGCGTGCTCTTCCAGATCCTCGGCTGGGTGATCCTGGTCGGGATCATCGCGACGATCATCGGCTTCCTCGCCCTGCTCTTCGTGCGTCGGGACGCGGGGGTCGCGTACGTCGTGGTCGCGGGTGTGGTGATGGGCATCATCTCTGCCCTCATCTCCGCGCCGATCTCCGCCGTGGTCTTCGGCGGGGTGACGGGATCCGGGACGGATATCCTCGTCGCGGCCTTCCAGCAGGCGGGGTCGGATCTGCAGACGGCCGTTCTCCAGCAGGGCCTGTTGTCTGACCCGATCGACAAGGTCATCACCTCCTTCGTCGTCTTCCTGCTGCTCCGATCGCTCAGCCGGCGCGTCATCGCCCGGTTCCCCCAGGGCGAACAGGCGGTCGGCTTGGAGGGGGCGTAACCCGGGAATGGTCGGCCCGGCTGGTCCGGGCCGACGACCTCGATCCGGACGACGCCGCCCGGATCGCGCGACTGGTCCCGGCGACACCCAGCCCCTACCACCGGCTCAATCCGCTGACGAAGGCGGTCATCGCGACCGTCGGATCGCTCGGGGCGTTCGTGCTCGGCGGGTACCTCGGTCCGACCGCGATCATCGCCGTGATGCTGGTCCTCGCCGTCCGCGGGGGGGTGCTCGGGACGATCGTGCGGGCGTCCCTGCTGCTCACCCTGCCGATCGCGATCTCGGTCGTCCTCGTCAGCGTCTTCACGCGCGCAGGAACGACCGTCCTGCTCCAGATCGGACCGTTCGACGCCACCCTTGAGGGCGTCGATTTCGCCGGCCAGACGCTGGTCCGGCTGTTCGCCATCTCGCTGTCCATCGGTTTGTTCGTCCTGACCACGGACCCGCGGGCCCTCGTCTTCGACCTGGAACGGCGTGGTCTTTCGCCGCGCGCGGCCTTCGTCGCGGTTGCGACGATCGAGGCCGTGCCGACCCTCGTGGAACGTGCCGCCGTCATCGGTGAGAGCCAGCGCGCGCGCGGTCTCGACACGGAAGGCAGCCTGCGCGCGCGCCTTCGCGGCCTGCTGCCGCTCGTCGGCCCGGTGATCCTCGGCTCGCTGACCGATGTGGAGGAGCGCAGCCTGGCCCTGGAATCGAGGGCCTTCAGTCGGCCCGGCCGACGACACCTGCTGTGGTCGATGCCAGACGAATCGTGGCAACGGGCGGTCCGTTGGGCACTGGGCGCCACGCTCGTCCTGGCGATCGTCGCCAGGATCACCGGCCGGCTCTGACCGATGCTCTCCCTGCGCGGCGTCGGGTATCGCTATGCCGGCTACTCCACGCCCGTTCTCCACGACATCGACCTGACCCTGGCCGACGGGGAGATCGTCGGGCTCGTGGGCGCCAACGAATCGGGCAAGTCCACGCTCTGCCTCGTGACCTGCGGCCTCGCGCCGGGCTCGATCGGCGGGGCGTTGACGGGCGGCGGCCTCGTCATCGATGGCGAACCGATGGCCGGCAAGCCGCTCCACGAGTTCTCGACGCGGGTCGGGATCGGCTTCCAGAATCCGATCACCCAGCTGTCCGGCGTCACCGGATCGGTGTTCGAGGAGGTGGCATTGGGGCCGATGAACCTGGGCCTGACCCAGCGCGACACGGTGGAGCGAACGAAGGAGGCGCTGGCCACCCTCGGCATCGAGCACCTCGCCGAGCGCGAACCGCGCCGTATCTCCGGCGGTCAGGGCCAGCTCGTGGTCATCGCTTCGCTCCTCGCGATGCGGCCCCCACACCTCGTGCTGGACGAACCGACCGCGCAGCTCGACCCCGAGGGCACGCGCCTCGTCGGCGAGGCGTTGCGCGGCCTGGCGGCGAACGGCACGGCCCTGCTCGTGGCCGAGCACAAGACGGACCTGCTCGATGGCCTGTGCCGGCGCGTGATCGTGCTCGAAGAGGGCCGGATCGTGCTGGATGGGCCGGCCGGGGCGGTCCTCGAGGATGAACGCCTGATCGACTGGGGGGTGGACCTGCCCGCTCGCGTCCGACTGGCCCGCGCCACCGCCGCGGCCGGTATCGATCCGACGATGGTGTCTGTGTGACGTCGCTCCGCCTCGAAGGCGTCGGCTTCGTCTATCCCGAGGGCACGCGCCTTGTCGGCGAGGCGTTGCGCGGCCTGGCGGCGAACGGCACGGCCCTGCTCGTGGCCGAGCACAAGACGGACCTGCTCGAGGGCCTGTGCCGGCGCGTGATCGTGCTCGACGAGGGCCGGATCGTGCTGGATGGAACGGCCGGGACGGTCCTCGAGGATGAACGCCTGATCGACTGGGGGGTGGACCTGCCCGCGCGCGTCCGACTGGCCCGTGCCACCGCCGCGGCCGGTATCGATCCCACGATGGTGTCTGTGTGACGTCGCTCCGCCTCGAAGGCGTCGGCTTCGTCTATCCCGACGGCACGCGAGCGCTGACCGACGTCGATCTGGCCATCGAACCCGGAGAACGCGTGGCCATCGTCGGCCAGAACGGCAGCGGCAAGTCCACCCTGGTCCGTCACCTCAACGGCCTCCTCCGCCCGACCGAGGGCCGCGTGCTGCACGATGGCGAGGACGTGGCCGGACGGCGAGTCTCCGCGCTCGCGGCCCGTGTCGGCATCGTGTTCCAGAACCCGGATCGCCAGATCTTCGCCGGCAAGGTGCGCGACGAGGTGGCGTTCGGCCCACGGATCCTGGGTCGCAGCGCTGGCGAAGCGCAGCAGGCCGGCCTGGACGCCCTGACCGCGGTCGGGCTCGCCGAGTCGATCGATGCCAATCCGTACGACCTTGGCTACTCGCGCCGCAAGCTCCTCGCCCTCGCCTCCGTTCTGGCGATGGGCACGCCGGTCCTCGTGCTGGACGAACCCACGACCGGCCAGGACGCCCGCGGCATCGCGCGCGTCCAGCAGGTGATCGCCGATGTCGCCGCGACCGGGCGAACGGTCATCGCGATCAGCCACGACATGCGTTTCGTGGCGGAGACGTTCGGGCGGGTCGTCGCGATGGGCGCGGGCCGGGTCCTGCTCGACGGCGATCCGGCAAAGGTCTTCGCCGAGCCCACCTGGCCCATCCTCGCCTCGACCTACCTGGAACCGACCTACGCGGCCCGAGTGGGGGCGCGACTGGCCCTCGGGCCCACGCCGAGAGAGCAGGACGTGGTCGACGCCCTCGTTCGGCAAGGTGCGGCGATCGATCCCGAGCGGACTATCCTTCCGGACTGATGTCCGCGCGTCCCAACCCAGGTCGAGGCCTCACCGTCCTGCTCATCCTCCTGTTGACCGCCTCCTGCGGCACGACCACGACCACGACCACCACCACGACCCCGACAGCCGCGATCTCCCCCGCCCGACCGACCTCCGAACCCAGCTCCCAACCGGCCGTGGCACCGGTTCGATGGACGGACTGCGGCGAGGGCTTCCTGTGCGCCAGCCTGCGCGTCCCGCGCGATCACGCGGTGACCGGCAGCGGCACCCTGAACATCTCCCTGATCCGGCTTCCGGCGACGGGCAAGCTGGCGAGGATCGGCTCCCTTGTGCTCGAACCCGGTGGGCCCGGCGCGTCGGGTGTCGAGTTCGTCCGTGACAGCGCCAAGCGCTTCCCGGCGGCCATCCGCGACCGGTTCGACGTGGTCGGATTCGATCCACGGGGCGTCAACTCCAGCAGCGCCGTGCGCTGCATCGACAACCTCGACGGGCGGGCAGACCTTGATCCATCGCCCGATGACGCCACGGAGCTCCAGGCTCTCGTCGACGACGCCCGGGCGTACGCGGAAGCCTGTGGCTCGCGCAACGACGCGACCCTTTCCTACCTCTCCACCGATGCGGTCGTGGACGACCTCGAGGGGATCCGCGTCGCCATCGGCGACGAGAAGCTGACCTACCTCGGCTTCTCCTACGGCACCTTGATCGGGGCGCTCTACGCGGATCGCTACCCGGGTCGGATCCGGGCGATGGTGCTCGACGGCGCCGTGGATCCATCGCTGGACCTGGAGCAGCTCCGAAAGGACCAGGCACGCGCATTCGAGATCTCGCTTGGCCACTTTCTGGCCGACTGCGCCGCCCGGACGAACTGCCCTTTCCAGGGGAACGGCCGGCCGAACAAGGCGTTCGATGCGCTGATGGCGGCGATCGATGCGCACGCGCTGCCCACGCCGCGCGCCGGCGGCCGTCGCACGGTGGGCCCGGGTCTCGCTGCGAGCGCGGTGCTCGGCGCGATGTATTCGACCACGTCGTGGCCGACCCTTGCGACCGCCCTGGAGCGCGCCGAGATGGGCGACGGATCGGTCATGTTGCGCATCAGCGACCCATT
>JACCVB010000255.1 GCA_013698385.1 Chloroflexota bacterium | reverse complement strand
CCACCCATCGCGCCTACGGCGGTCGGACGCGGCGCGCCCGCCCCGGCCCCCGCTCGGCCCCCGGTCCGGCTCCCGGGCCTCGTCCGGGTGGAGGTTCCGCGGCTGACGATGCGCCGGGCACGGGTGCCGCGGGCCCGGCACGTCCGCCCAATCGAGCCACGCCGGGGTCGACCTCCTATGACGGGACGGACGCCGAACCGTTCGAGCCGGACTGGGGTGGCGCCTCGTGGTACGGGACGACCTCGGGCACGTACTGGACCTTGAACCCGAAGGAATATGCCGACCCGCGCAAGCACGGCCCGGAGTACCAGGCACGGGCCCGGCGAGGGACGGGGTCCGGCGTTGCGGACGCTCCGGATGGCTCGGACCAGGACGGCCCTGAACCGGTCGGCGACCCGCCCGGATCCGACGTACCACCGTCAAGGGACGCTGGCGACGAGCCACCGGCCACGCACACCACGGCCTCGTGGTGGCAGGCCACCGCGGGACCGTCCGCCCGACGTCCCACGGGGGATCCCAGCCCGGATCCGGAGCGATCACCCGACCGAACGCCAGGCGCAAGCGACCAACGGGGCGCACCGGCGCGCTCGGAGCCGATGCGGGATAGCCGCCGCTGGCCAGGCCCAGGGTCTCGCCCCGAGACCGGCGGACGCGCCTCCGTCTCGGCGCTTGCGTGGCTGGACGACGATCGCCCCGGTCCGGTCGCCCGCGTCGTGCGGGCGCTCGTCGGCTGGGCGTCGCTCGCCCTCGGGATCGCCTGGCTGGCCGGTGAGATCAGTGGCTGCGCGCGCTTCGCTGCGAGCTGCGACGCCGGCACCGCCCCGATGACCTGGATCGTCCTGGTCGTCGTACTGGCTGCGCTCCTGCTGGCTCCACGGCTGGCCACGATCGCCGCCACGGCCACGCTCGCCTCGCTGGCCGCGGCCGTGCCCGGCGCGCTCCTGTTGTCGGCGACGGGCGGCTCGCAAGACGCGATCTTCGGGCGGGAGATCCTGGGCGGTGGCCTCGTCGTGGCGTGGGTCGTCGGACTGGGGACGGGCGTGTGGCGTGCGACACGTCCATCGGCGGAACGGGGCCGTCCCGTATCCTGAGGGCATGCCCCGACGACACGACCAGCGGGATCTCTCGGCCGCCGCCCAGCAATACCTGCTTGCCTTGCGGGTTTCCGCGGGCGCATCGGACGGCGGGCGCGTCTCGGCGGCAGGCATCGCCCGACACCTGGGCGTTACCACCCAGGCCGCGAGCGAGATGTTCCGGCGCCTCGTGGCCGACGGCCTGGTCGATCACGCCGAAGACCGCGATCTTCGGCTGACCGATGCCGGCCGGGCCGCCGCCGACGCGATCTTCCGCCGCCACGCCCTGCTCGAATGGCTGCTGACCAGCGTGATCGGCCTCGGCTGGGCGGAATCGGACGAGGAGGCGATGCGCCTCCAGGGCGCGATCTCGCCACGCGTGGAGGCGCGGCTGGACGAGATGCTGGGACACCCGGAGATCTGCCCGCACGGCAACCCGATCGACGCCGACACGGCCCGTCGCCGCCCGCCAGGGACGCGCCTGAGCGAGATGGAGGCCGGGACCCGCGCGACGATCTACCGAATCACGGAGGAGGCCGAGGAGGATGCCGGGCTCCTGTCCTATCTCGAGGCGCGAGCGCTCAAGCCCGGCGCGCCGATCACGATCCTGGCCCGTTCGGAGTCGCTCGACTCACTCACACTGGACGGCCCGCTGGGTCGCGCGACCCTCGGCCTGCGACCTGCGGCCCTCGTGCGAGTGCTGCCGGGCGAGGCGGACCCGGACCTGTTCCACGTCGTGCCCCGGGCATGACCGTGCGCAGCGACCCGCCGCCGCCCTCGCGCGTTCGGATCGCCCCGAGCCCCACCGGGCCGCTCCATATCGGCACGGCCCGCACGGCCCTCTTCAACTACCTCCACGCAAGGCATGTCGGCGGGACCTTCATCCTGCGCCTGGAGGACACGGACCAGGCCCGCAGCACGCTCGAGTACGAGAAGGACATCCTGGACGGGCTGCACTGGCTCGGTCTGGCCTGGGACGAGGGGCCGGAGGTCGCCGGCCAGGAGGCTCGCGGTCCGCACGCGCCGTATCGGCAGATGGAGCGGCTGCCGTCGTACGCGGCGGCTGCCCGGCGCCTGCTGGCCGACGATCTCGCGTATCCGTGCTTCTGCACGCCGGAGCAGCTGGACGCTGATCGCAAAGGCCAGGAGGCGGCCAAGCTGCCACCACGGTACGTTGCTCGCTGCGCGACGTTGACCCTGGAAGACCGCGCCGCCTTCGAGGCGGAAGGCCGTCGGGGCGCGCTGCGCTTCCGGGTCGGGGAGGGCGTCGTCGCCTTCGATGACATCGTCCGCGGACACGTCGAGATCGACGTCTCGAATCTGGGCGGCGATTTCGTGATCGT
>JACCVB010000217.1 GCA_013698385.1 Chloroflexota bacterium | reverse complement strand
TCTCGGTCATGTCCGTGTGGTGGGCCAACAAGCTCAAGTCGAAGGACGATCTGCACGGCGGCCTGATCCTGCGGATCCCGCCGGTGAACGGCCTGATCGTCACGGTCAAGTCGAACGAGACGCTGGCAAGCATCGCCCGGACCTATGACGTGGACCCGGCCGAGATCCTGTCGGTGAACCGACTTGCGGATCCGAGTCTCGTAGTCGGCCAGATCCTGATCATGCCCGGGGCCAAGGGCGAACCCCTCCCGACGCCGAAGCCCACGCCCAAACCAAAGCCGGTCGCCACGCGCTCCACCTCCAAGACGAGTGGCTCGACGCGGGCGCCCCGGACCTACAGCGGCGGGAACTTCGCGTGGCCGACCACCAGTCACCGCATCAGCCAGCGCTTCCGCTCCGGCCACTACGGCATCGACATCGACGGCGACACGGGCGACCCGATCTTCGCGGCCGCCGGCGGGACGGTGACCTTTGCCGGCTGGAAGAGCAATGGCGGCGGGTACCAGGTCTGGATCGCCCACGGTTCCGGGCTGTACACGACCTACAACCACATGGCCAGCGTGTCCGTGGGTCGGGGCCAGCGCGTCGGTCGCGGTCAGCGCGTGGGACGGATGGGCGCGAGCGGCCTGGCCAGCGGATCGCATCTCCACTTCGAGGTCTGGCGCGGCCCGATCTGGAACGGCGGCCGGCGCGTCAACCCGCTCGGCTACCTCTAGCGACCCTTGGAGCGAGCGGGAGCCCGCCGTCGAGCGTGGGACAATGGCCGGGATGTTCCTTGACCATGTGAAGATCTGGGTCCACGCCGGCGACGGCGGGGATGGCGCGGCGACGTTCCGCCAGGAAGCGCACGTTCCGCGCGGCGGACCCGACGGCGGTGACGGCGGCCGTGGCGGTTCGGTCGAACTGCGCGTGGACCCGGGCCTTACCACGTTGCGGGACTTCCAGTACCGCCACCACTTCAAGGCCAAGTCCGGAGGTCGCGGCACCCGGGCCAGACGGCACGGCAAGGCGGGCGACGATCTGGTACTGGCGGTCCCGCCCGGGACGGCAGTCTACGACGACGGTACCGGCGAGCTGGTCGCGGACCTCCTCGCGACCGATCAGCTCGCGCTCATCGCCCAAGGTGGTCGAGGCGGCCTCGGCAACACCCACTTCAAGTCGTCCACCCACCAGGCGCCCAAGCACGCCCAGAAGGGCGAACCGGGCGAAGAGCGGTGGCTGCGCCTGGAGCTCCGGCTGATCGCTGACGTCGGGCTCGTGGGCCTGCCCAATGCCGGCAAGTCGACCATCCTCGGCGCCGTCACGGCCGCCGACCCCAAGATCGCCGACTATCCCTTCACCACGCTCGAGCCGAACCTCGGCGTCCTCGACCTCGGCGACGATGAGCGTCGACCGACGATCGCCGACGTCCCCGGGCTGATCGAGGGCGCCAGTGCCGGAGCGGGGCTTGGTCACGCGTTCCTTCGACATGTGGAGCGGACGCGCGTGCTCGTGCACGTGGTCGACGGCGCAGGGCGGGATCCGGCGTGGGACTACGACGTCATCCGCGAGGAGCTCCGGTTGCACGATCCCGCGCTTCTGGGGAAACCGATGCTCGTCGCCTTCAACAAGATCGACCTCCCCGCGGCCACCGAAACCTGGCCCACGTTCAGGGCCGCACGGGAGGCAGAGGGCGTGGACGTCATCGCCATCGCCGCGGCGACCGGAGAGGGGCTGGACCCGTTCCGTGCCCGCGTCGCCGCCCTCCTGCCCTCCTTCGAGGAGCTTGCCGAGCCCCCGGAACCAGCCGGCGTCGTCGTCCACCAAATCGACGCGATGGCCGACGGGTTCGCCATCGAACGGGACGAGGACGGGGCGTTCCGGGTGCGTGGCAAGCGCATCGAGCGGATCGCCGCCCAGACGAATTTCGACGTCGAGGAATCGGCGGAACGGTTCCAGCGCAGCCTGGCCCGCTTCGGGATCGACACCGAGCTGCGCCGTGCAGGCGTCGGAACGGGTGACGTCGTTCGCTTCGGCGCGACCGAGCTCGAGTGGGAGCCCCAACCCTGGGAGGACCGTTGACCGAGCTCGGGGTCTTCGGCGGGACGTTCGACCCGATCCACATCGCGCACCTGGCGGTGGCCGAAGCGGCCCGCGACGCGCTGGGCCTGGCCCGCATCCTGTTCATCCCGGCGGGAGAGCCGCCTCACAAGGCGGGCTGGCGGATCAGCCCGGGTGAGGATCGGCTGGCGATGGTGGAGGCCGCCATCGCGGACAACCCGGCATTCGCCGCGAGCAGGATCGAACTCGATCGCGAGGGCCCGTCGTACACCGTGGACACGCTCCAGTCCCTGCATCACGGGACCGGGGATCCCGCGGGCGGCGACGACTCCGGCGACGGGCCGCCCGATCTCGCCATCATCCTGTCGGCGGACGCCTTCCTGGGACTGCCGACGTGGCGCGATCCGGAGCGGGTCCTCGCCCTGGCCAAGCTCGTCGTCGCCCCGCGCGAAGGGTTTCCCGACGCGGACGACGCCTTCCTGAAGCGGGAGTTTCCTGGCGTGCCCACGCGCGCGGTCTTTCTCGATGGGCCACGACTGCGTCTCTCGGCCTCGGACCTGCGATCGAGGGCGCGGGCCGGTCGCTCACTGCGCTACCTCGTGCCCGATGCGGTCGCGGCCTACATCGGCGACCATGATCTGTACCACGACTCCCGGAGGATCGAACCATCGTGACCAGACCTGCGCCCGTGGGCGCCGGCGTCGACGACGACGCCACGACCGACGCCGCGACGACCGAACCGACGACGAACGCCCCGAGTGCGGACGGCCTGCCCCGTCGCGGCGGCGCCAAGAAAGCCAAGCGGACCGAGCCGCCGCCGCTCG
>JACCVB010000175.1 GCA_013698385.1 Chloroflexota bacterium | reverse complement strand
CCGGGGGATCTGCCAGCCCATGCCGAGCGAGAAGACGCCGCGCTCGTAGAGGCCCTCGCGGTCGATCAGCAGGTCCTTGGCCTGGACGTGCAGGATGTGCGGCCCGAATTCGCGGATGAAACGCGGGATGTCGATCATCTGGAGGACCAGGTGGGACGGGTCGAAATTGAGCCCGATCGTGCCGCCCCAATGCTCGAGGATCCGGCGCCAGATGCGCGGCGTGGTGGCGAGGTTGTGACCGCCCGGCCATTCGTCTTCGCTGAACAGCATCGGGCAGTTCTCGATCGTGAGCTTGCGTCCGTGATCCTGCGCAAAGGCGACGATCTCCGGCCAGATCGTGAGCGCGCCTTCCCAGTTCTGGTCCTGGGTCTTCGCCGAATCCGCGCCCATGAAGGTGTTCACGAGGGGGACGTCGATCAGCTCGGCCGCGGTGATGACGGCCTTGAGATGGCCGATGACCTTCTCGCGGTGGACGGGGTCCGGGTGGAGCGGATTGGGGTAGTAGCCGAGGCCGGAGATGCTCAGGCCCTTGCCGGCGATCTCGTCCGCGATCTCGCGGGCGTGGGTGGCGGTGAGATTCGCGACGTCGATGTGGCTGGTCCCGGCGTAGCGCCGGCTCGGGCCGGACGTGCGCGGCCAGCAGGCGATCTCGATGCTCTCGAACCCGTTCGCGGCGGTCCACTCGACGACGTCGGACAGCGGCGTGTCGGCGAACGGAGCGGTGAGCAGACCGAGCTTCACGAGGCGACCTCCGACCGTTCGCGGACGCCCGCCCGATCGACGTCCACCCAGCGACCCTCGCGGGCGCTGCGCGCGATCGCCTCGCCGACGAGCATCTCGTCGTGGCCGTCCGCAAAGGTGGGATAGCCGGGCTGGACGGACGGGGTCCCGGCGACCACGTCCGCGTAGATCGCCCGGAAGTGGGCACAGAACGTGTCGAAGAAGCCCTCGACGTGTCCACCCGGCAGGGCCGCCGCCGCCTGGCCTGCCGAACCCATCAGGGCCGGATTCCGGATGAGGATCTCATTGGCGCGATCGCGATGGCCATGCCAAGCCTGGTCGGGTTGCTCGGAGTCCCAGGCCCAGGCGCCCTCCGACCCGTCGATCTCGTATTGGAGCGAGTTCTTCCGACCGGCGCTGATCTGCGAGATGCTCACCGCGCCACGCGCGCCACCTCCGAATCGGAGCAGGATGCTCGCGGCATCCTCCGTGGCGATGTCGCGCGGGACGGAGTCGCTCGAGCGTTCCGTGGCGAAGGTCTCGACCGGGCCCGTGGGCTCGTGACGGGTCGGCATGAAGGTCGTGAGTTCGGCCATGACGGCGCTGATCCGCTGGCCGGTCACGAAGGTCATCAGGTCCAGCCAGTGCGAGCCGATGTCGCCGACGGCCCGGAGGGCGCCACCTCGGTCCGGCTGGAGCCGCCAGTTCCAGTCGCTCTCGAGGAGCAGCCAGTCCTGGAAGTAGCGGCCGGTCACCAGGCGTACGTCGCCGAGCCCGCCGTCCGCGACGAGTTCGTGGGCGTGCTGGTTGAGCGGGTAGTAGCGGATGTTGAAGTTCGTCGCATTGACCAGGCCGCTCTGCGCGGCGAGGTCGACGAGCTCGGCGGACTCGGTCGCGGTCATGGCCAGGGGCTTCTCGCACACGACGTGCTTGCCGGCCGCGAGGATCGACTTCGCCTGGGACACGTGCAGGTTGTTCGGCGAGGTGACGTGGACCACGTGCGCGGCTGGGTCGGCGAGGAGGTCGTCGAGCGAGGGGTAGGCGAGTGGCACGCCCAAGGCTGCCGCGCGTGCGTTGCCGCGATCCGGGCTGCTGCCGAGGACGCCCCGGAGGCTGACGCCGATCCGGCGCAGCGCTTCGACGTGGACCGTCCCGATGAATCCTGTGCCGATCACGGCGGCACCGATCTCGGGCAGTCGGTTGATTGACGTCATCCGGTGGTGGCAACCTGTCTAGACAGTCTAGAGGGATGCGCGGATGTTACGGGCTCGTTGCCGGCAGGTCAACGGGGATATTGCAACTCCTCGGCCACGCACCCCCGGGCCCGGCCCGGTGTCAACCGGCCGCGACGACCCGATCCGAGAAATCGCCGCTGGCCTCGTCCTTCAGGATCAACTTCAGTCGCCCGTCCGGCAGGAGTTCTCGCTTGATCACGACCTGGCCGTCGAACCGCTCGGGCTCCGTGGCCATGCGTGGCGTCGTGCCGCCCCGCCACTCCAGCTCGACCGGCGCCCACGCGCCCTCCCGGGCGGATCGGTAGCAGGCATCCATGATCGTGTTCACGACATACCCGTCATAGAAGGTCTCCTGGGGCGCCCGACCCGCATCGATCGCATCGAACATGTCGCTGAACATGTCCACATAGCCCAACTCGGCCACCTCGTCCCCGACCGGGAAGAGCCACCCGGCCGAGGTCTCCGCCTTTTCAGCCACGTACCCGCCCCCAGCCCCGCCGGCCGAGAACATCTCGAAGCCGGTCCGCAGGAAGTGGTTCATCCAGATCGTGCCGTGCGTGCCGGCCACCTCGTCGCGCAAATCCATCCCGCCGCGGAACGTCCAGCTGACCTCGAACTGTCCGACCGCCCCCGATTCGAACCGGATCAGCGCGATCGCGTTGTCCTCATCGGCGATCGGGTGGACCAGCGTGTCCGTGTGGCACATGACCTCGACCGGTCGATTGCCCTTGCCCACGAAGTTCCGGATGATCTCGATGCAGTGGCAGCCGAGATCGATGATCGCGCCGCCGCCGGTCAGCCGACCGTCCCAGAACCAGGCGCTGTGCGGTCCCGGGTGCGTCTCACGTGAGCGGACCCACGTCACGTCCCCGATCGCGCCGTCGTGCACGGCGCGCACGGCCTTCAACGTCTTGGGCGTGTAGCACAGGTCCTCGAGATAGCCGCCGAACACGCCCGCCGACTCGACGATCTCGAGCATCCGACGCGCCTCCTCGGCCGTGCGTCCCAGCGGCTTCGTGCAGAG
>JACCVB010000166.1 GCA_013698385.1 Chloroflexota bacterium | reverse complement strand
ATCCAGCGCAACGCCCTGCCGGTCCAGATCAACGTCATCGGCTCGATCATCTTCCTTGGCGCAGTCGGGCTGGTCGCGCTCACCTCGCTGCGGTCCGGACGCTCCGTCCGGCTGCGCTGACGACCGTCCCGGGAGCGGGCCGCGCTCAGTCGGGCGTCGGAAAGCGCGATTCGGCTCGGGCCTTCCGGCCGAGCGCCGTTCGCATGCCGACGACCGTCAGCAGGCCGAACGCGACCGCGAAACCGGTGATCGCCAGGACGAGTCCGACCTCGATCGCCAGGCCAAGCCCCAGTCCGATCGAGGCGCACAACGCGCCCAAGATCATCGCATCGATCGTGCTGATCATGCCGATGGAGGTCCCGAGCCCGTGGATGATGTTACGAACGACGCTCGGGCTGACATCGCCGTAGGTCGCGAGGACACCGCGGGCGTCATCGTGGAATCCGCTGACGAAGTACGGCTCCAACCCGGGCACCATCTCGCGGTAGGCGTGGCGGATCCGGTTCATGCCCCGAACGCACTGCAATTCCTCAGCACTCGCACCTTTGAGCCGGCTGAGCGTGGCGAACCCGATGAACAAGTCGGCTCCGAGCAGGATGGACGCGAGCAATCCGACCGTCGGGCTCAGGCCGAGCGACGACACCAGGAAGCCGATGACGATGAGCGTCGCCGAGAGGAACGAGAGGAACATGCTGGCCCGGCTGAACGCCTCGTTATAGGCCAGCGACCGAGTCGCGAGCAGGCTCCAGTGCTCCGTCGTCAGGATCTGCAGGGCGCGGGCGTCCGCGAGCGCCGGTTCCGCACCAGGCCCGGGCGTCGCGGGGGCTTGCCGCGGTGGCGCCTCGCCCGGCATCGTCGGATTGGCTTCTTGCATCAGATGCCCTCCCCTTCGTCCCTGAGCAATCGATCGAGGACGGTCGTATGGAGCAGCCCGTTAGACGCGAGGATCGTCCTCGAATCGAGCGCGCGGCGGCCCTCGAAGTCCGTCACCCGCCCGCCGGCCTCCTCGATCAGGACGGTCGGCGCGGCCGCATCCCATGGCCACAGGCCGACCTCCACCATCGCCTCCGCCGCGCCCTCGGCGAGCAGGGCATAGCCCCAGAAGTCGCCGAACCCGCGCTCGCGCCAGGCCTCCCGGAGAAGCCCTTCGAAGCCCGGCGCCTTGCCCGAGGCGACGATATCGCGCCCACCGCCGTACAGGACCTGGGCGTCCACCAGCGACGCCACACCGGAGACGTGGATCCGGCGTTCCGGCTCATCGCGATCCCGAGCCCAGGCCCCGCCGCCACGCCGCGCCCACCAGCGCTGGGCGAGGGCCGGCGCGGACAGGACGGCCGCCTGGAGTTCGCCGTCGCGTTCCACGGCGAGGAGCGTCCCGAACAGGGGCACGCCGCGCATGAAGTTGTGGGTGCCGTCGATCGGGTCGATGTACCAGCGCACGCTGGCGTCGCCCGCCTGGGTGCCGTACTCCTCGCCGACCAGGCCGTGGTCCGGATGCGCGGCGGTGATGCGCTCGCGGATGCGTCGCTCGATGGCGGTGTCCGCCTGGGTCACGAACGTGCGATCGGGCTTGGTCTCGATCTGGAGGTCGCGCCGGAAGTGGTCCCGGGCGATCGCGTCCGCTTCGTCGCAGGCGGCCATCGCGAGCTCCAGCCAGCCGTCGAGTTCCGCCTCGGAACCAAGGCGCAGACCGGCTGACCACTCCCGCCCATAGACGTCCCTCGTCATGCCCGGATCCTCCCCCCCGTCGGGTCCCAGAGTGGTTCGCGGGTGACCTCGAAGCCGACCCACCGGCCGAACACCTCGACCTCGCCGCGCGATCCGACGGCCGCGTCCGGCGGCAGATACGCATACGCGATGGAGCGCCCGACGGCGAAGCCGTATCCGCCCGAGGTCACCCGGCCGACGACCTCCCCGGCAAGGCGCACGGGCTCGTTGCCGAGGCACACCGCACGGGGATCGTCCAGGACGAGGCAGCGCAGCCGCTTGCGTGGCCCGGCCGCCCTGGCCGCGACGAGCGCCTCGCGACCGAGGAACCCA
>JACCVB010000123.1 GCA_013698385.1 Chloroflexota bacterium | reverse complement strand
GAGAGGACCGCGTCGACGCGCTTGTCGGCGTAGAACGTGGCCAGGATGTTGTCCATCCGCGCCTGGGCGGCGGCGCCGTCCCAGCGGAGCGTACCGACCTGGTTCGGGAACTCGGTCTGCTTGCTCTGCACCACGAGCTTGCCGCTGTCGATGTAGGGCTGAAGAACGGACATCGCCCCGTTGAAGAAGAAGCCCGCGTTGTTGTCGTCCGGGGAACCGGCGAACAGCTCGACGTTGAACGGTCCGGCCGCGTTCTTGAGATCCAGGACCGACTCGATGGAACCCGCCTGGAGCACGCCGACCTTGAAGTTGTCGAAGGTCGTGTAGTAGTCCACGTTCGGGGACTTGTTGATCAGGCGGTCGTAGGCCAGGATCTTGATGCCCGCGTCGGCCGCCTTCTGGAGCGAGTCCGTGAGGGTCGTTCCGTCGATCGCGGCGATGATCAGGACCTTGGCGCCCTTCGTGATCATGTTCTCGATCTGCGAGACCTGGGTCGGGATGTCGTCCTCGGCGAACTGGAGGTCGGTCTCGAAACCGAGTTCCTTCAGAGCCTTGACGAGGTTGTCGCCGTCGGCGATCCAGCGGGCGGACGACTTGGTCGGCATCGCGATGCCGATCAGGCCACCCGCGGCCGGTGCGGTACTGGCTTCGGCGGCGGACGCGGCCGCGCTGGCAGCGGGGGCCGCGCTGGCGGGTGCGGTACTGGCGCCGGGGCTACTGCAGGCAGCCAGCGCGAGCCCTGCCACAAGGGTCAGGGAAAGTAGTCTCTTCATCGGTTCGGTCACTCCTCCACGTTCGATCGGCATCCTGGATGTCCGCTCGTTGCGAGCGTTTTCCGGGTCCCCTGGCGCACGCGGCCGGCGGTCGGGACGAACGTCCTCGATGCGGCGGTCAGGTGATCCAAGGTCGGGACATCGCTTGGCCGTGAGCGTTCCCGTGAACGTTCACGGAGATGCTAGTGGGGTGACGCCCCGGCGTCAATACGGATTCTTCGCCGGTGGAGGGACGGGACCGAGCGGTCGTCGGCTCAGATCCCCTTCGCCAGGTGGTGGTACAGGTCGTTCCAGCGCAGCTGGTCGGCGAACGCCTCGAGGCGCGTGGCCTCGTCGATCACCAGGCACTCCGTGCCAGCCATCGCCGCGAAATCCCGCAGGTGGGCCGGCGTGACGTCGAAGCCCAGGCTCGTGTGGTGCGATCCGCCGGCCAGGATCCATGCCGCGGCATTCGTCTTGAGGTCCGGCCGGGGCTTCCACATGGCGCGCGCCACGGGCAGGCGGGGGAGAGGTTGCTCCGGCGGGACCACGTCCACGACACTCACGACCATCCGGAATCGATCGCCCATGTCCGTGACGCACGCCGCGATGGCCGGACCGGGATGCGCGTCGAACACCAGCCGCACCGGATCCGCCTTGCCGCCGATGGAGAGCGGATGGATCTCCAATAGCGGCTTGCCGGCTGCGATGGTCGGACAGACCTCCAGCATGTGCGCGCCCAGGATGAGATCGCCGTCCGGACCGAAGTGGTAGGTGTAGTCCTCCATGAAGGACACGCCGCCGGGAAGGCCCGTGGACATCACCTTCATCGCGCGGACCATGGCGGCCGTCTTCCAGTCGCCCTCCGCACCGAAACCGTAGCCGTCGGCCATCAGCCGCTGGACGGCCAGGCCGGGCAGCTGGGTGAGGCCATGCAGGTCCTCGAACGTGTCGGTGAAGGCGATGAACGGCCCAGCCTCGAGGAAGCGGCGCAGGCCCAGTTCGATCCGCGCGCCGTCACGCAGGGAAGCCGCCCGATCGCCCCCGGGACGCAGCTCGGCGACCACCTCGTAGTCGTCGAGATAGCGTTCGACGAGTCGATCGATCTCTACGTCCGTGGACGCATCGACGAGCTCCACCAGATCGCCCACGCCGTAGCCGTTGATCCCGAAACCGAGCCGCCGCTGCGCTTCCACCTTGTCGCCCTCGGTCACCGCCACGTTGCGCATGTTCTCCCCGAAGCGCGCGATCTGGCCGGTCTCCCAGTCACGACGGGCACACGCCGCCCGACTCCAGGTGCCGACCCGTTCCTGGACCTCGGGGTCACCCCAGTGACCGACGACGACCGTACGCTCCAGGCGGAGTCGAGCGGCCAGGAACCCGAACTCGCGGTCGCCATGGGCGGCCTGGTTGAGGTTCATGAAGTCCATGTCGATCGTCGCCCACGGGATCTCGCGGTCGTACTGGGTATGGAGATGGAGGAACGGCTTCTGGAGGGCCTCCAGGCCGGCGATCCACATCTTGGCCGGCGAGAACGTGTGCATCCAGGTGATCAATCCGATGCACGCGTCGGCGGCGTTCGCTTCCTGGCAGAGGCGGCGGATGCCGTCCGCCTCGGTCAGAACCGGCTTCAGGACGACGCGCACCGGCACTGACCCCGATCCGTCCAGCGCCGCTGCGATCCGGGCGGAATGCGCGGCGACGATGTCCAGGGTCTCGGGTCCGTACAGGTGCTGGCTGCCGGTGGCGAACCAGACCTCGAGCGTGTCCAGGGGCTGCAATGCGGGCTCCTCGTGGTCCGGTCTACTGACCGTAATCGTTCATGTAGCGGCGATGGAGGCGTTCCACGACCTCGTCGGGCAGGATGTCGGGCTGGCCCAGTTGCAGGGCCGCGAAGACGGTCGCGGCGACGTCCTCGGTCATCACTGCGGCCTTCACCGCGGCGCTGGCACTCGCCCCGATCGTGAATACCCCATGGTTCTTGAGCAGGACGGCCGGCGAGCGTCCGATCGTCTCCACGACCTGGGCGCCGATCGCCTCGTCGCCGATCATGGCGAACCCGGCGCACGGGATCTCGCCGCCGAACTCATCGGCCTGGGCCGTGAGGTAGACCGGGATGGACCGGCCGACCGCCGCGAACGCCGTCGCATACCGGGAGTGCGTGTGGACGACGCCGTTGACGTCTGGCCGATGACGATAGATGTAAAGGTGGCTGGCGGTATCGGACGAGGGCTTGTTCGAGCCCTCGACGATTTGGCCCTCGAGATCCACGACGACCATCGACTCGGCCGTCAGGTCCTCGTAGCGGACGCCGGACGGCTTGATGGCCACGAGACCGGACTCGGGATCGCGGGCGCTGACGTTGCCGCCGGTCCACACGACGAGTCCGTGCCGGGGCAGTTCCAGGTGCAGCCGGAGCAAGTCCTCGCGGATCGCCTCGAGCACGTCAGACCCCCACGGCGGCGGACGTGCCCGCCGTCCGTCCCGCGCGTGCCCTGGCGCGCACGCCCTTGAGGACCTTCATCACGTCGTTGCCGCTCCGACCGAAGTAGTCGTGCAGCCGGACGTATTCGCGGTACAGCGTGTCGTACGCGACATGGTTCTCGGGGATCGGCTCGTAGGCCGTGTCACGCAAGCGGGCCATCGTTCGCGAGGCGTCCTCGATCGTGGCATGGCCTCCGGCCCTCGCCCCCGCGGCGACTGCCGCGTGCATCGCCGAGCCAAGCGCCGGGGTCTGGTCCGACGCGCTGATGCGGAACGTCTTGCCGGTCACGTCGGCATAGATCTGCATGATCAGCGGGCTCTTCTCGGCCAGGCCGCCGCAGGCCACGATGTCGTGGATCGGCACGCCGTTCGCCTCGAACGTCTCGATGATCACGCGCGTCCCGAAGGCGGTCGCCTCGACGAGCGCCCGGTAGATCTCCTCGGGCACAGTCGCCAGGGTCGCTCCCAGGAGCAGGCCGCTCAGGCCCGTGTCCACCAGCACGGACCGGTTGCCGTTCCACCAGTCCAAGGCGAGCAATCCGGATTCCCCGATGGCCAGGTCTCCGGCGAGCTCCTGGAGGTAGACGTGGATGTCCTGTCCTCGGGCGGCCGCGGCGTCGTGATAGGCCGGCGGCACCGCATGGTCCACGAACCAGCCGAAGTGGTCGCCCACCGCGGACTGCCCGGCCTCGTATCCGAACCGTCCGGGCAGGATCCCGTCTTCCACGGAACCGCACATGCCCGGCACGGTCTGCTCGTCGGGCGCCATGACCATATGGCAGGTCGAGGTGCCCATGATCATGACCATGCGATGGGGTTCGACGACCGTCGCCGCGGGGACGGCCACGTGAGCATCCACGTTGGCGATGGCGACGGCGGTGCCGGGCAGCAACCCGGTCCAGGCCGCGGCTTCATCGGAGAGTCCTCCGGCCCGCTCGCCCAGGTCGTGCAGCTCGCGCGACATCTTCGAGTCGACGACGTCGGCGAAGTCGGGATGCAGGGCCCCGAAGTAGTCGTTCGACGGGAAGCCTGCGGCCCTGGACCACATCGCCTTGTAGCCGGCGGTACAGACGTTGCGACGCTCCTCCCCGGTCAGCCGCCAGACGACCCAGTCGGCGGCCTCGATGAGCCGGTCCGCACGCTGGTAGACGTGTGGCGCTTCCTCCAGGATTTGGAGGGCCTTGGCGAAGAACCATTCCGACGAGATCCGCTCGCCATACCGCGCCAGCCACGGCTCGGCACGATCCCTGGCGACCTGGTTGATCCGATCCGCCTGGGGCTGCGCGGCGTGATGCTTCCAGAGCTTGACCCAGGCGTGGCGTTCGCCACGGAACTCCGGCACGTTGCACAGGGGCGTGCCGTCGGCCGTGACCGGGAGCATCGTGCAGGCGGTGAAGTCGATGCCGACGCCGATCACGTCGTGGGGCGCGACCGCGCTGGCGCGCAGGATCTCCGGGATCGTCGTCCGGTAAACCTGGAGGTAGTCGTCGGGGTCCTGGAGCGCCCATTCCGGTGGCAGTGCGGCGCCTCCCGCGTCGGCCGGGAGGGTCCGATCCATGACGCCATTGCCGTAGGCGTGGACCGCGCTCGCAAGGGTTCGTCCATCGGCGACATCGACCAGGATGGCCCGACCCGATTCCGTGCCGAAGTCGACGCCGATCGCGTACCTGTTCAAGGTCCCTCCTGACGGGTGGGGCGCGGGATCACGGAGATGGGTCGATGGTTGCGGGACCGCGACACCGTGGGACGACCGCACCCTACTGGACACCAACCGTTAGCGTTCCCGATAACGTTCACGTGGGACGGCTAACCTACCAGCAGCAGGACCCACGCACAAGCCTGCCGCAACCTGATCGAGGACGCCTTGGACCAACAACAGCGAGCGAACGGCGGCCACCGGGTGACGATCGTGGAGATCGCCCGGATGTGCGGCGTGTCCGTGCAGACGGTGTCGCGGGTGATCAATCAGCGCCCGGACGTCTCCCCGGAGACGCGCGCCGCAGTTGAGGCCGCCATCGAACGGGTCGGCTTCCAACCGAGTGCCGTCGCCCGAAGCTTGGTCCAGCGGCGCTCGTACACGCTGGGCGTGATCGCCGCCGGGCTACGTTACTTCGGGGTGGCCCAGACGCTCAACGGCATCACGGCGGAGTCTGAGGCGTCCGGCTACGCGCTGCTGCTCAAGGAGATCGCGAGCAGCGGCCAGGTGGACATCATGCCCGAGATCGCCCTGCTCATGGCCCACCGGGTGGAGGGCATCATCTTCGCGGCACCGGACCTGGGCGCCGATCTGGCTGAGGTTCGCGCCCGGCTGCCCCGGGCTTCGCCGCCGATCGTCTTCCTGAAGTCGGATCCATCCGCCGCCTTCTCGACCATCCTCATCGACAACCACGCCGGGGCGCGCGAGGCGACCCGGCACCTGCTGTCCCTCGGCTGTCGGCGGATCGGGCACCTGGCCGGGCCGCTGACCTGGCACGAGGCGCGCGATCGCCACTCCGGGTGGCTGGATACCTTGCGGGAGGCGGGTCAGACGCCGGGTCCGGTCCAGGTCGGCGACTGGACCTCAGCGAGCGGCGCAAGTGCGTTCGAGGCGATGCTCCTGGCCGATCCCGAGATGGATGGGGTCTTCGCGGCCAACGATCAGATGGCGCTTGGCGTGCTGTCCGTCGCGAACCGGCGGGGGATCGCCGTGCCGAACGAGCTCGCCCTTGTCGGCTTCGACGGCATCGAGGAGGGTGCCCAGTTCACTCCCTCCTTGACGACCGTCCGCCAGCCGCTGCGCGAGCTTGGGCGTCTCGCCGTGCGCGAACTCATCGAGACCGCGGAACCCGGCCCCGACGGGGCGCCCGTTCGAGCCCTCACCCTCGCACCCGAGCTGGTCATCCGCGAAAGCGCCCCGGCGGCTCGCGCGGATGACGCGCCTTGAGCGCGGCAAGAGCCCGCTACGTCGCGTCGCTCGGCCGGGAGCTCCAGCGCATCGGGCTCGGCACCGTCAACTTCCGGCTCGATCGACGCGACGCTGCCTTCGCGGTCCTGGATCGCTGGGCCGATCTCGGGGGCGACCTGCTCGACACGGCCGCGGTCTACGGCCATGGCGAGTCGGAGTCCGTCGTGGGCCGGTGGATGGCCGCGCGCGGCGCGCGCGAGCGGACCGTGATCCTGACGAAGGGCGGCCATCCCGACGCCGCCTGGCGATCCCGCGTCAGCCCGGCGGCGATCCAGGCGGACCTGACTGCGTCGCTGGAACGCCTGGGCACGGACCACATCGAGCTGTACCTGCTCCATCGCGATGATCCGACCGTGCCGGTCGATGAGCTCGTGGACGCGCTGGACGCGGAGGTCCGGGCGGGGCGGGCGAGCACCGTGGGCGTCTCGAACTGGACCGTCGAGCGACTGGCGGCCGCCCGGACCTACGCGGCGCGTGCCGGACGCACCTCACCAGCCTGGAGCAGTGCGCACGTGGGACTCGCCGTTCCGGTCCAGGCCGCGTGGCCAGGTGCCATCGATGCGATGGATCCAGCATCTCGCGCGTTCTATGCTGGCGGTGGCGTCGCGCTCATCGCCTGGTCTGCCCAGTCGAACGGCTTCTTCGCGGACGATTTCGGGCCTGCCGGCACCGCTCCAGAGATCGTGGCGGCCTACGACAGCGCCACGAACCGGGCGCGCCGGGATCGTGCGCGGGAGCTCGGCCGGGCGCGTGGCCTGACGGCCGGCCAGGTCGCCCTCGCGTCTGTGCTCGCGCAACCTCACGTCTCCATCGCGCTCGCCGGCGCCCGCGACCCGGGCGGCGTGGAGGCACTCTGGCGGTCGCTCGACGTCGAGCTCGATGGACCCGATCGGCGCTGGCTGGAGGACGGGGCCGGCGCACCTGGCGGGTGAGCCAGGCAGGTCAGCCAGGCCGGTCAGGCGGGGCCGGTCAGCCCGGACGGCCCGTGGCGGCCACCACTGCCCGGGTCAATCGATCGGTCAGGACCGCGTCGGCATAGGTCGAGAGGACCGCGGCCGGGTCGCCTGCCTCCACCGCGTCGAGGAACACCTCCGCCTGATGCTCATAGGGATCGCGGCCCGGCGGCCGGGTCAGGATGGATCGCCCGTCGTGGAAGGTGACCTCCCAGCGTCCCGGATCCGGGCTCGTCCGCCGGATCGTCGTCAGCAGCCCGTCCGAGGTGAACGAGATGTCGACGACGTGCGTGGCCAGTCGACGGGTGTTGGCGAAGCTGCCGACCGCGCCGCTCTCGAACCGGATCACGGCACTCGTGGCGTCCACCACGTCCGCGCCTTCGGGCACGACCGGATCGTCACGATACGAGGCCGCGCCCACGACCGTGGCCTCACCGACAAGGGTCCGGGCCAGGTCGTACAGATGGGTCGCCTGCTCCACGACCTGGCCGCCGCCGACCGCCTCGCGCAGCCACCAGGCCGGTGCCGGCGTGCCGTCCATCCAGTGCCCGGTCACGAGGCGAGCCGGGTTGTCCCCGAGCCGCCGCCGGACCTCGGGGAGTTGCTCCAGGGCGCGCAGGTGATAGCCCACCGCGGCGACGAGGCCGCGCTCGGCGACTTCGGCGGCGACGCGTGCGGGCCCCTCCGAGTCGGTCGCGGCCAGCGGCTTTTCGGCGAGGAACGGGATCCCGCGCTGGGCGACCGCCAGGCACGCGGCGACCGAAGCTGAAGGCGGCACGGCCACATACACGACGTCAGGGTGCTGCTCGTCGAGCATCCGTTCGATGTCGTCGTACGCAGTCGCTCCCCGAGCACCGGCCGTGGCCTGCGCACTGGTCAGTCGTGCCGACGCCACGCCGACGACCTCCGTGCGCCCGAGTCGGTCAAGGGCGGCCAGGTGGGCCGGCATGATCCAGCCGGCGCCGATCAGCCCCAGTCGCAGTCGATCGCCGCGGGGTCGCGCGGCCGGGGGCGTGCTCACCAGCGGATGGTGCCACAGGCCGGCGCCTCAGCGGAGGTCCGGGATGACCTGCGCCTCGAGCCATGTGACGGGATCCAGCCGTGGCCGGATGCACTCGGCCTGCCCGTTCTGGGCGATCACCTCGGCCGGGATGGGATGCGACAGGAAGTAGGGCATCGACTCGGTGAAGCCGTGGCGCCGACATCGAGCACGGCCACCAGATCGCCGACCGACGGCGACGCCATGACCGCGCCGCTGGCCAGGATGTCCAGGCCGGAGCAGAGAGGCCCGGCGATCGTCATCGGCACGGGCCGGCCCGTCATGGGACCGAGCGGCCGGACGCGATGCTCGGTTCGCACGAGGGCCTGCCGAAGGACGTGATGGACCCCGCCGTCGAGGATCGCGACCTCCATCCCGTCGATCGACTTGCGGTCCACCACCCGGGCGAGATACGCGCCGGCCGGGCCGACGAGAAAGCGACCCGGTTCCAGCAGCAGACGCGCGTCGGCGAGCAGGGGATCCGCCGCCCACTGGTCGACGATCTCGGCGAGGCCGGCCCGGAACGTGGCGAGGTCCAGCGGCTCGTCCTCGTCCTGGTACGGGATCCCGAGGCCGCCACCGACATCGACGATCTGGACCGGCGCGCCGGTCACGATGGCGAGCTCCCGGGCGACCCGGCCGGTGGCCATGACGTGGTCGAGCAGGACCCGGGCGTCGAGGACGTTCGACGCCCCGAACGCATGCAGGCCGAGCAGTTCGAGATGGGGCGACCGATCCGCGACGCTCGCGGCCGTACGGAGGTCGGCGGCGTCCATCCCGAATTTGCCGAAGCCGCCATCGCCGACCAATCGAACCCGTTCTGCGGG
>JACCVB010000116.1 GCA_013698385.1 Chloroflexota bacterium | reverse complement strand
CGTCGTCTGGGTGGCGCCGTCCGGTGCTCGGGCGGCGAGTGCCGGGACGTTCATCACCCTCGCGGCCAACGTCGCCCTGATGGCCCCGGCGACGAACATCGGGGCGGCCACGCCGGTCGGCGGACAGGGCGAAGACATCGAGGGCGCGCTCGGCGACAAGATCCGTAACGACGCGGTTGCCAAGATCAGGTCCATCGCCGAGACGCGTGGGCGAAACGCGGACTGGGCCGAGGCCACGGTCCGTGACGCCCGCTCCTCGCCCGCCAGCGAGGCCCTTGCGGTGGGTGCCATCGATGGCTTGGCTGATTCGATCGAGGCGGTCGTCGCGTTCATCGATGGCCGTACCGTGACCGTGCGCGGAGTGGCGACGACGATCGCCTCGATGGGCGCGAGTCCGGCAGAGCTTGAGATGAACCCGGGTCAGCAGTTCCTGCACGTGCTGTCCGATCCCAACGTGGCGTTCGTCCTGTTCACGCTTGGCTTCTATGCGCTGCTGTTCGAACTCCTGAGTCCGAATCTCGTGACGGGCATCCTGGGCGGCCTCGCCCTGATCCTGGCCTTCATCGGATTCGGCAGTCTGCCGTTGAACGTCGCCGGCGTCCTCCTCATCGGCCTCGCGATCGTGCTCTTCGTGCTCGAAGCGAGCATCACCAGCCATGGCCTCCTGACGATCGCCGGGATCGTCTCCTTCGCGCTGGGCGCGTCCGCGTTCTACACGGCTCCGGGTCTCCCGACGGCGCCGGCCATCAGCGTCGACCCGCGGCTCATCCTGGTCTTGACCGCCAGCACCACGGCCTACATGCTGTTCGTGCTGAGCGTCGTGGTCCGCTGGCGGCGGGGGCTCGGGGGTCGGCTGGGCCGTTCCACCGGGCCGCTCGTCGGCGCCGGTGGCCTCGCCGACGTGCGCGTGGCACTGGCACCGCTCGGGGTCGTTTACGCTGCAGGCGAGGAATGGACCGCGCGGGCCGCCGATGGGCGGAGCATCGCCCAGGGCGGGACGGTGCGGATCGTTCGACAGGATGGGCTGACCCTCGTCGTCGAACCCGTCGAACAGGGCACGAGGCCTGAGCCGGACCCAGAAGGAGCGACATGACCGAGCTTCCGCTGATCATCACCGCGATCGCGATCGCCGGGCTGCTGCTGCTCACCCTGTGGCTGTCCATCCGGGTCGTCAACCGGGGTGACAAGCTGGTCGTGTATCGACTGGGCAACACGGATGACTCGCTGACCAAGGGGCCAGGCCTCGTCTTCCTCATCCCGTTCATCGATCGGCCGCGCAAGGTCAATCTGCGCGAGCAATTCGTCGAAGTGCCAAGCCAGACGGCGATCACCAAGGACAACGTCACGATCCCGATCGACTTCCTGATCTACTGGCGGATCGTGGATCCACTCAAGAGCGTGGTGAACGTCCAGGACTTCGTGGGTGCGCTTGCCGGCGTGGCGACGACCAACCTGCGGGCGGTCGTCGGCGATTTCCTGCTGGACGACGTCCTGTCCAAGCGTGATCAGATCAACGAGGTCCTCCGAACCAAGCTCGACGAGATCACCGAGAACTGGGGCGGCAAGATCACCCGGGTCGAGATCCGCGAGATCACCCCGCCTCGCGACATCCTCGATTCGATGAACCGGATGCTCTCCGCGGAGCGCACCCGGCGCGCCGTGATCACCGAGTCCGAGGGATCCCGCCAATCCGCGATCAACGTGGCCGAGGGCCAAAAGCAATCCGAGATCCTCAAGGCGGAGGGCGAGCGCCAGGCGGCGATCCTTCGAGCCGAGGGATTCAGCGAGGCACTGACTCGGATCTTCCAGGCGGCCACCGGGATCGACCAGAAGACGATGTCCCTGCAGTACCTCGAGACGCTCAAGGCCCTTGGCGCGGGCCCGGCCACGAAGTTCATCATCCCGGTCGAGTACACCCGGCTGCTGGAGCCCTTCCTGGACTACCTCGCGCCAGGCGATCGCGGCTCGACCGCGGAACGACTCGGCGATCGACGCGAGGCAGCTGACGCGTCGGGCGACCCGCGGTCGGCACCGCCAACCTGACCTTCCCGACGCCTCACGGTCCGATGAGCTGTCCCGAACGAGGGCTGGCCGATCCGGAGCGATTTCGAGACTGCCTCAAAGGGCTGCCCCGGACCGGCGCTGCCGACACATCCCCCGATCGGGTCATCGCCGGACCGCGGATCGGGCAGTCGTCGGACCGTCGGTCATGGTGCCTATAATCGCCGGGCCGGGGGTTCTCAGCCGGCATCCGGCCTTCCCGGCCACGCAAGCGGAGGACCGATGGCGGCCAAGATCCTGATCGTCGATGACGACGCGAATGTCCAGCGGCTCCTGCAGTACACGCTGAAGCAGGAAGGCTATGACGTCGTCAACGCCGCGGACGGGGCGGAGGGGTTCCAACTGTGGGGCACGGAAGCGCCCGATCTGATCCTGCTCGATGTCCTGCTGCCCAAGCTGGACGGCTACCAGGTGGCGACCAAGATCCGGGGTGAAGAAGGCAGCGCCTCGCATGTCCCGATCATCATGCTCACCGCCGAGCGAGAGGTGGAGCAGAAGGTCCGCGGACTGCGAGCCGGCGCGGACGACTACCTCATCAAGCCCTTCCATCCGGCCGAGTTGCTCGCCCGGATCAAGAGCCTCCTGGCCCGCTTCGCCCCGCGAGACGTCCTCCTGGCGCGACCGCCGATGGGTCGGGTGCTCGCCCTGTATGGGGCGAAGGGCGGGGTGGGTACGACGACCATCGCGATCAACGCCGCCATCGCCCTGCATCGAGAACTGGGCCGGAAGGTCTGCCTCGTCGACGGCAACCTGCAATTCGGGGATCACCGCGTCTTCCTGGACCTGGGTCTGGATCGAAAGAGCATCGTCGACATCGTGACCGCGCCGTCGATGGACGCGGAGCTCATCCGACAGGTCCTTGTCAAACACGACTCGGGCGTGGACCTGTTGCTGGCGCCACCTTCGCCCGAGTCGGCCGACCTCGTCCGTTCCGAGCACCTGCCGATGATCGCGGACCACCAGCGGCCGAAGTACGACTACGTCGTGATCGATGTCGACAAGCGGCTCGACGATGTGAACCTGGGCGTGTTCGAGGCGGCCGAGGCGGTCTTCGTGGTGATGACCGCGGACCTGTCGTGTCTCAAGAACGTGCGCCTGATCCTCGAGACGATGAGCCACCTCGGCTACCCGACAGGCAAGACCCAGCTCGTCCTGAACCGATCCAATGCCTTCACCGGGATCAACGTCAAGAACGCGGAAGGCGCCCTGAAGCGGACGATCGACCACCAGGTGGTGAACGAGTATCGGGGCGCGATCAGTGCCCTCAACTCGGGCGCGCCATTCATGTTCACCAAGGCGGATTCGGTCCTGGGCGGTTCCCTCCTCCAGTTCGCACGAGCGTTGGACAAGCAAGCCGCCGTTCCCGCTCCCGCCGGAATAAGCGCCAGGTGAGCGCCGACCGCTAGGGTCGGGGGATGCTGGCCGTCGTCCCCTCCGCCACGCTCCACGGCCTCGACGGGCGTCCCATCCGGGTCGAGGTGGATGTGGCGCCCGGACTGCCCGGGTTCACGATCGTTGGTCTCGCGGACACGGCGCTCCAGGAATCGCGGGAACGGGTTCGCGGCGCGATCCGGAACGCAGGATTCGTCTACCCGCCTCGGCGGATCACGATCAACCTCGCTCCGGCGGATCTGCGCAAGGCCGGTGCCTCGCTCGATC
>JACCVB010000109.1 GCA_013698385.1 Chloroflexota bacterium | reverse complement strand
CCGTCCAGGACTTCCGGCCCGACCTCGGCCGGCCAGAGCCCGTCCACGGCGCCGGATCCGTCCGTGGTGCCCGGTTCGTCCACCGCCGCAGTGGACCTGGATCAGGCCTTCATCGACATGATGGTGCCGCACCACCAGGCGGCCATCGAGATGGCCAAGATCGCGCAGGGGCGGGCGACCCATCCCGAGCTGAAGACGCTGGCGAACGAGATCATCAGCGCGCAGCAAGGCGAGATCAAGCAGCTGCGCGACTGGCGCCAGGCGTGGTTCGGCAGCAGCGCCACCCCGCCCATGGACAAGATGCCGCCCCTGCCCGGGATGACGATGCCCGGCATGGAAGGCATGGCGATGGGCGAGACGATGGACATGACGGCCGATATCGAGCCGCTCCGAACGGCCGAGCCGTTCGACATGGCGTTCATCGAGGCGATGTCCGTGCATCACCAGTCGGCGATCGCCGCCGCGCAGACGATCACGAAGTCCACCCAGCGCCCCGAGATCAAGCAGATCGCTACGGACATCATGGCGGCGCAGCAGCGCGAACTCGATCAGATGAAGACCTGGATGGCCGCCTGGTACCCGGGCTGACCGCCGCGCCTAGTCCGGATCGGTGAAGGCCTTCGACGGGGGCGTGCTCGAATGACGGGCGACAACCTGCCAGCGGCCGTTCCGTCGGATCCAGATGTCGGTCAACAGGAATGTGTCGTCCCATCGCTGGTCGCCGAGGGTCGCGACCTGGCGCATCCGCGACCGGACGACCGCTGCATCGCCGAAGACGTCGATCCGGTAGTCCGAGTAGGCAAATGACTCATTCCGAGCTTGGTCGAGGAACCGCATCCACTGGTCGCGCTCGACCAGCTGGTTCGTCCGGGCACTAGTCAGGGTGAACTCCGGGGCGAGGATCTCCTCGAGTCGCGGATAGTCAAGGCGCCGCCAGGCATCCATCCAGTCGTTCTGCAGTTGATCAGGGTCTGCTCGTCGTCGGTCGTTGTCATCGGTTCAGTCGCTCCTGCCAGTACCGAACTGGCGATCGCCCGCGTCTCCCAGCCCGGGCATGATGTAGCCCTTGTCATTGAGGCCGCGGTCCAGTGCCGCGCAGTGAATCTCGACGTCGGGATGCGCCGCCTGCACGGCTCCGACGCCTTCGGGTGCCGCGATCAGGTTGACGAGCTTGATCCGGACGGCGCCCCACTTCTTGAGGACTTCGATGGCGGCCGTCGCGCTCCCGCCGGTTGCGAGCATCGGGTCCAGGATCAGGCACAGGTCCACCGAGGCCGAGTCGGGCAGCTTGTTGTAGTACTCGACCGGTCGAAGGGTCCGCTCGTCGCGGAACAGGCCCAGGTGCCAGACCTGGGCGGTCGGCATCAGCTCGAGCATGGCGTCCACCATCCCGAGACCGGCGCGCAGGATCGGGATGAGCCCGATCCGATCGCCGAGCTCGCTTGCCTCCATCGACTCCATCGGCGTGCGGATCGTGCGCGGCCGCGTGCGCGCATCCTGGAGCGCCTCGTAGCCGAGCAGCCAGCTCAGCTCACGCACGACTTCGCGGAACTTCTTGGGCTCCGTGTCCACGTCGCGCAGGACCGCCAGCTTGTGCAGGATGGCGGGGTGTTGTGAGACATGCAGGGTGGCGTTCGTCACGTGAGCCTCCGGTGTGGTCGTTCGACTGCATCGTAGCGAACGCCGCCCCTCCTGCGACCTTCAGCGGTGATCGACCGTGCGGGCGGTGCGATGCTCGATCAGGCGGCGCGTGGAAGGGTCGAACCAGACGAGACCGGGCTTGATCGGTGGCGGGCCGCCCTGGGTGAGGGCCACTACCCAGGCGCGGCTGGAGCCCGGGAACGAGGTCTCGATGATGTGCGGGTACTGCGCCAGGAGGCTCCGGTTCGTGGCGCTGGCGCGGATCACCCAGACGGAAGTGATCCGATACGGATCCTGACCGTCGTGCTGCGTCGCGATGGCGTGGGCCTCGGCCTCGACCTGCTTCCGTTTCGTGCTTCGGACGGCCGCGCCGAGATCGCCGATGGTGTTCCAGCATTCGGCCTGGATGAGGGCCATGTCGGTCGTCGCGGAGGCCGACGTCCGTGGACCGTGCGGGGTCGTTGGGGCGGGTCGGAAGCTCGAACGTTCCGTGGCGACCGGTCACGGCGGCCGGGCCAAGGAGGTGTTCCTGGATCTCGAGGTGGCCGGTATCGCTCGGTTGCCGTTCCTGGCCGAGCGGGCGGTAGAAGGCCACGGCGAGCGGTGCCCCGAGCGCGACGCCCAGCGCGATCCACAGGCTCAACGGCGCGCCGGTCCCGTCGCCCCGTTCGATCTCGCTCAGTCGAGTCCTGCTGATGCCGACGCGTGAGGCGAGCGCCTCGAGGATCAGGCCACGGGTGCGTCGGCTCGTGAACGGCCGGCTCCCGAAGG
>JACCVB010000069.1 GCA_013698385.1 Chloroflexota bacterium | reverse complement strand
GCACGTGAACACGGTGAAGCGCCTGGGTGACCGGGGTGAGCTGCCCTTCTATCGCGTCTGCAAGCGAGGCGATCGACGCTTCCGCCTGGACGACGTGATGCGCTTCCTGACCCAGAACCGCTAACACACACGCGCTGGTCGTCGGTGGTGGCTGGGGCCGCCACCGATCCCACGACCTCGCGCCCGCTTCGAGCGCCCGGCCCTCCCCGGGCGCTCGTTGCATGCCCGGCGCTAGTCGCGTGGGATAGCCGCGAGCGTGTCCCCGAAGACCTCCACGGCTTCGCTGATCTCGGCCGCGGTCACATCGAGCGGCGGGATCCAACGGACGACCTCGTGCTGTCGGCCGCAGGTCAGCAGGAGCAGGCCGGCATCGGCGCAGGCCGCGCTGAGCCGATCCGGGAGCGCCCCGTCCGGCTCGCGCGTCGACGCGTCGCGCACGAATTCGACCCCGATCATCAGGCCGGGGCCGCGCACGTCGCCGATCCGGTCATCCTCGGCCGCGATCCGTGCCAGGCCGTCGTGCAGCTGCGCTCCGCGAGCCACGACGTTCTCCAGCAGACGTTCCTCCGCGATCGTCTCCAGCACGGCCAGTCCAGCTGCACAGGCGACCGGGTTGCCGGCAAACGTGGACCCGTGGGCGCCGCGCCCCCAGCGCTCCTGCAGGTCGCGTGCCGAGACGATGGCCGAGAGTGGCAATCCGTTCGCGATCGACTTCGCCAGCACCACCACATCGGGCACGATCCCGGCCTGCTCGAACGCCCACATCGTCCCGGTCCGGCCGTAGCCTGATTGGACCTCGTCCAGGATGAGCAGGATCCCGTGTTCGTCGCAGAACGCCCGCAATCCGCGCAGGAACGCGGGCGGGGCGGCCGTGAAGCCACCCTCGCCCTGGACCGGCTCGATCAGGATGGAGGCGACGGCAGTCGGCGGGATGGTCGTGGTCGTGAGTGTCCGCAGGTCCGCCATGGCCCCCGCGACGGCTGCCGCCTCGTCCCCGCCGAACCCGCGATAGACCGCCGGGAACGTCGTCAGGTGGACGCCCGGCAGGAGCGGCTCGTAGCCGGTGCGGTAATTGATCGCCGAACTGGTAACGGATGTCGCGCCCCAGGTCCGCCCGTGGAACCCGCCGCGGAAGGCGACGATCCCCGGTCGTCCGGAGACTCGGCGGGCGAGTTTGAGCGCGCCATCGATCGCTTCCGAGCCGGAGTTCAGGAACATCACCGAGTCGAGCGGTTCCGGGAACGTCGCGGCGATCGCTTCGGCGAGCCTGGAGATCGGGTCGGTGAACCCGATCGCCGAGATCGGCCCGATGAGACGATCCACCTGGGCATGGATGGCGGCGGTCACGCGCGGGTGCACGTGGCCGAGCGCCGTGACCGCGATGCCGTTCGCGAAGTCGAGGTACGCCCGGCCGTCCGTGTCGTACAGGCGATGGCCCTGACCGTGGCTCCAGTCGCGCTGGAAGTAGCGGCCCAAGACGGGCGTCAGGTGCGGGGCAGGCTCGAGTGCGGTCTCCATCGTCCCGAGTGTATGCGACACGGGTGGCCCGTCGCCCGCGATACGATGGGTGGCATGGTCGACTTCACCCTGACCGACGAGAATCGGCTGGTCCAGCACAGCGCCCGGGCCTTCGCCGAGGCCGAGATCCTGCCCCACATCCGCGAGTGGGACGAGCAGGGCGAGGTCCATCGCGAGGTCTTCGCGAGGATGGCCGAGCAGGGGTTCCTCGGCGCGCCGATCCCCGAGGCGTACGGCGGGGCGGGGATGGACTACATCAGCTTCGCGATCCTGTGCGAGGAACTGGAACGTGCCGACACCGCGTTCCGGGTCGTCCAGAGCGTGCACGTTGGGCTCAATTCGCTGGCCCTGCTCCAGTGGGGAACGGAGGAACAGCGCCAGCGCTGGCTGGTCCCCCAGGCCAAGGGCGACAAGCTCGCGACCTTCGGCCTGACCGAGCCCGGTGTCGGCACGGACGCGGCCGATCTCCAGACGACCGCCCGGCGCGACGGCGCAGCCTATCGACTGAACGGCCAGAAGATCTGGATCAGCCTCGCCGACATCGCCGACCACTTCCTGGTCTTCGCCAGCGTCGATCGATCGAAGAAGCACAAGGGCGTCACCGCGTTCCTGCTGGAGCGTGGCATGGCGGGCCTCTCTACCGGCACGCTGCACGGCAAGCTCGGCATCCGGGCCGGGAACACGGGTCTGATCAACCTCGACGATGTCCTCGTGCCCGAGGAGCACCGCATCGGCGAGGAGGGGGAGGGGTTCCTGATCGCGATGAGCGCGATCGACCAGGGGCGCTACACGGTCGCCGCGGGCGCGGTCGGCCTCGCCCAGGCCTGCCTCGATGCGTCGGTGCGGTATGCCCACGATCGGCAGACGTTCGGCCGCGAGATCGGCCAGCACCAGCTGGTCAAGCAGATGATCGCCAAGATGGCCGCCGGCACGGAGATCGGCCGGGTGCTGGTGTGGAAGGCCGGCTGGCTCAAGAACCAGGGGCTTCGAAACACGCGCGAGACGAGTTTGGCGAAGTGGCACACGACGGAGCACGCCGTGCAGGCGGCTTTGGACGCCATCCAGATCCACGGCGCGAATGGCTACAGCAACGAGTTCCCGGTGGAGCGCTACCTGCGCAATTCCAAGGCCGCCGTCATCTACGAGGGCACGAGCCAGCTGCACACGCTCATCCAGGCCGACTACGCCCTGGGCTATCGGGAGGACCGGCCGCTCCGCTGCGAGCCGTGGCCGGCACCGGGCTGGGAGCGATCCGGGGCTTGAGCGGGAGCGCCGGCGGGAGCGCTGGCGGGAGCGCCGACGTGGGCCCCGGCTGTGGCCGGCGCGGCGTCGGCGCCTGCATCCGGCCGCGGGCCGTCACGATCAGCGCGACGGCCCCCACGATGACCGCCCCGGCGAGCACGGTCCGCGGATCGATCGCCTCGCGCAGGATGAGCGCGCCCAGGATCACGGCCACGACCGGGTTGACGTAGGCGTAGGTCGACACGAGGGGCAGCGGCGCGATCCGCAGCATCCAGCCATAGGCGGTGAAGGCCAGCAGGCTCCCGACGACCGTCAGGTACAGGAAGGCGACGCCGGAAGCCATCGAGATCGCGCCTGGGTCGAACCGGCCGAACTCGCCGTTCAGGACCGCCAGCACGATCAGGACCAGCCCGCCGGTCAGCATCTGGGCGCTGGTCGAGACGAGCGGTTGTCGCGGCAGGATCGCGCGATGGGAGGCGAAGAGCGACCCGAGGGACCAGGCGATCGGCGAGAGCAGGATGGCGCCGAGGCCGGCCGGATCGAGGGCACCGCTGGAGCCGGGCGCCGTCGGGCCGACCAGGATCGCCACGCCCAGGAAACCGACCACGATCCCGACCCCGGCCAGCCGCGGCAGGCGCTCGCCGAGCAGGATTCGACCGAAGACAGCGACCCAGACCGGCATCATCGCGATGAGCAGCGCCGCGATGCCCGAGGGGATCGTTTGCTCGCCCCAGGCGACCATGCCCATCCCGCCGCCCAGCAGGAGTGCCCCGACGATGGCCGAATCGCGCCATTCGCGGCGGGTCGGCGGGTGGAACGTGGCCGCGCCGGACGCGCCCCGCAGCACGGACCAGGCCATGAGGACGCTCCCGGCCAGGCCGAACCGCGCGGCCGCCATCAGGAAGGGCGGGATCGTCTCCACCGCGACCGAGATACCGAGGTAGGTCGAGCCCCAGACGAGGTACAGGATCGCCAGGCCGACCCAGATCGCGCGGCGATCAGGTCCGGGCCGGGTCACCATTCTTGGATTAGGGCGTTGGTCCAAGGGCACAGCATACGCCGGGACAGGCGAACCTTCAGACGAGCGTTCAGGCGGCCGCGGCAGCACCCGAATCGGGCCGACAGACGTGACACGCGCGGT
>JACCVB010000065.1 GCA_013698385.1 Chloroflexota bacterium | reverse complement strand
GCCGAGCAACTCCGGGGCGGTCCACGGGGCGCGCTACAACGCCCGGTTGCTCGCGCAGCGGGTCGCGGCGGGGTTGGGTTCCGCGTCACCCCACCCGGCGGTGCCCGCCGCAAGCCTGATCGACTTCATCGCGACCGAACTGACCGAAGCTCCGGACCTGTGGCATCAGCGCGGCTACCTCGCCCGGGTCGTGACGCTGGATCCCGTGGCCGGCCTGGTCGACGACGGCGTCCAGCCCCTGTCGCATGTGCTCGACGCGGGCGGACCCGACGCCATCGCGGCGACCCTCGAGGCGGACGGCAGCGGGACGATCTACCCGGTCATCTACACGCGGACCCGCGGGATGATCGCCGAGCGGACGATCGAACCGGATCCGCTCCTGCGCTACGACGGACGCGAGGCGCGACGGGCGATCGCGGAGGCCGTGCGTTCGGTCGCACCTGGGATCGCCGCGGGCTGAGTCGTCGCCACTGGCTGAGTCGCCACCAGGGTCAGACGAGGTGGCGCGCCACGCGCTCGGACCAGGCCCGCTCGAAGAAGGGCTGGCCGTCCAGGGTGACGGCCAGGCGCACGGTGAGCGCGAATTCCGTCGTCGTGCTCGACTGCTGCGAGTCCGCGACGATCTCGATCGGGATGAGGTCGCCCGTGCCATCGGGATCGCGTTCCTGCCAGCGATAGACGACATGGGCGTCGAGCTCGGCCCGTTCGGGGGCCTCGGCCCAGGCCGTCATGCGCAGGGTCTCGGCCGTGTACAGCCGGCGACCATCCGGGACGATCTCCTCACCTCCGTCGTGGACGTGGACCGTGGTCGTTCCGGCGATCACGTCCTCCTCGATCCGCCAGATCGGCGCGTCGGCCCGGGCCGGATTGGCGCCGTCGAGGGGTTCGGCGGTCGGCCAGTGAAGGTTCGGCGTGGTGGTGCGGAAGGCTGGCACAGGGCGATCGCCGGGGCCATCGGCGGGCGGCACGACCGGCAGCTCCAGGCGCGAAGGTGCGCCGACGCCTCGATGGAGGACGAACGTGGCCGGGTACGGTGACGGCCAGATCACCGGCCACAGCGATGAGGACACCGCCACGCGCAGCCGGTGACCCTCCCGCCACCGGTAGCCCGCCGTTCGCAGCGGGATCCGCACTTCCTCGATCACGCCCGGCCGAAGCGGCTCCGGGTCCGAGTGCGATCGACGGTGGGTCAGGTTCAGGACCCCGCTGCTCACGAGTGCGACCGAACCGTCAGGAGCGACGTCGGACAACCGCACCGACAGGGTCGCGACCGGGGCATCGACCTCCAGGTGGACGACGACCTCCGGCACGCCGAGGACTTCCAGCGGCACATCCAGGGGGGCACAGGTGTAGGTCGGGCCGGCATCCTCGTCCCGGCGGAGGTCACGGGCCAGGCCGTTCGGGGCCCCACCGGCGCCCCAGGACAGGGGGCCGCGGGTGCCGGTCGTGGGCCGGTGGTGGAAGGTGTCGACCTCGTGATCTGCGGGATCGCCAGCGCCGTCGAGGCGGCCCATGCCGCCAGCCGGGCCGGTGTCGATCAGCGTTCCTGGACCAAGTCGCCACGAGCCGACTCGCGTGCCCGGGTGCGGATAGGCCTCGGCGGCTCGCCAACGGCCGGGCAGCGAGTTCGGGAATGGTTCGGGCGGCGCGAACTCGTGTTCGAACCAGACGACCGGAGGCTCGTCGTCCCAGCCGTTGGCGTGGTCCCGCAGGTGTCGATCGAAGAACCGGTCGATCTCGTGCAGCTCGTCGATGTTCGGACCTGGAGCCGCGCTGTGGGGCCAGGCATGGACCCAGTTGCCGACGAGGGTGTGCGATGGAGCCGGACAGCGTGCGTGCATCCGAAACGCGGGGTCCGCATAGCTGTCGTGCCAGCCGCCGATGTTGAAGATGGCCGCCTCGATCGCCGCGTAGTCCGGCGCGAGCGACCCCTGTCGCCAGTAGGGCCCGTCCGCCTGGTGACGGAGCCACGTGAAGAGCCAGGGCGGCGTGGTCTCCAGCCTGGTGTGCCAGGCCGCGCGCCAATCCGTGCCCCAGAACGATGCCGCCGGCGGCATCGCGTTCATCGCGACCTGGCTCACCGCGTACTGCGACAGTTCGCTCACGGTCAGGCAGCCGCCCCGGTAGTGGACGTCGTCCAGGTAGCGATCGTCCGTGGCCATGATCGGCACGATCGCGCGCAGGTGCGGTGGTCGAAGCGCCGCGACTTGGATGGCGGTGAAGCCGCCGTAGGAGATGCCCCACATGCCGACGGCGCCCGAGCACCACGGTTGGGAGGCCAGCCACTCGACGGCGTCGTATCCATCGCGGGTCTCGTCCGCGGTGTACTCGTCCAGCGCGGTCCCTGCGGACGAGCCCGTGCCGCGCACGTCCACTCGGCAGAACACGTAGCCCCGCGCCGCGAACCAGGTCCCGCGTGCAACGTCCGACGCGCGCCGCGAGTTGTCCTTGCCATACGGGATCATCTCGAGGATGGCCGCGAATCGCTCGCCCGGCCGGTCGGGGTGGGGGACCGGCCGCCAGAGATTGGCTGACAGCGCCGTCCCGTCTCGCGCCGCGATCGGGACGTGCCAGTCCACGGTCGTCTCGTGGTCGGGCGGACTGGCCGGGCGTTCGCTCACGGCGCGCAGTCTAGGAGCGCGGAGGACGCTCGTGCGGCCCCCGGCCGCGGCGTGCGACGATGCGCCGATGGAACCGGGATCAGGGACCTTCGGACGGTTCGTCCGCCACCGACGCCGGACCGCCTACGAGAATCCGTGGATCACGGTCTGGCATGACGACGTCTCGCGGCCGGACGGCAGCCCCGGCATCTATGGGCTCGTCCATTTCGAACATTTGGCGGTCGGGGTCGTCGCCATCGACGATCAGGACCTGATCGTGCTCGTCGGGCAGCACCGGTACGCCCTGGACGAAGTCTCCTGGGAGATTCCCGAAGGTGGCGTGCCGAACGGAGAGACGGCACTGGAAGGCGCGCGGCGCGAACTCCGCGAGGAGACCGGCGTCGAGGCCGCCGAATGGCACCCATTGGCCGAGCTGACGCTGTCCAATTCCGTCACGGACGAGCGCGCGACCCTGTTCCTCGCCACCCGCCTGAGCCACGGCGACGCCTCGCCCGAGCCGACGGAGTCCCTGACCGTCCGGTGGCTGCCCTTCACCGAGGCCCTGGCGATGGTCCTTGACGGGCGGATCACGGATGCGCTGTCCGTGGTCGGCATCGAACGGGTCGCCCTGGCGCGACTGGCCGACCCGGCACCTCCGAGATCCGAGCCCGTCGTCAGTAGGTCTCGACCCGAACCGGTGTCAGGGTGAAGTCGCGGACGTTCCGGGTGAGGATCACAGCGTCGGCGTGGAAGGCCGTGGCAGCGATCAACGCGTCGGCGAGACCAAGGGTGAAGCCGCGCACCCGAGCCTCGGCCCGGAATCGACCGGCCAGGCGGGCGGTCGATGGGCCAGCATGGACGTATTCCAGGTAGCGCACGAACGTCGCGAGCGATCGGTCGTCCTCGTCTGGCGCTCCGACCCACGCCTCCGCAACGATGACGGACGTGACGAGCGGTTCATCGCCTTGCTCGTAGATGCGCCGGAGTCGCTCGACCGCTTCGGGCACACGACGTTGGTGATCGATCACGAACGTCGTATCGAGCATGACCTTCATCGGTCCCAGGCCCGTGGGTCCGTCTCCTCCGCTCGAAGCCCGCGAACCCACTCGGCGACCGATTCGTCGGTGGGGAAGAGGGGGTGGTCCTGCCAGGCTCCGGCCGTCGCCACCGCATCCGCATACCAGCGATCGCGGCGGAGCTGCCGTTCGAGCGCCGCCGTGACGTAGCGACTTCGTCCGCGTGGGCCGGCGATAGCGTCCACCTCGGCGACGAGATCGGCAGGCAGCAGCAGATTAGTTCGGACGTTCATGCGCATACCCTAGCACACGATCGTGCGCATAGCCTCGGCATCGGCCAACGTCTCCCGACGGCCCAGTGCGACCGGCCGATCCAGGAACGGATGGTCGGGCATTTCACGGCCTGCGGCGCCGATTTCGGCCGTCGGGTCGCGGAGGGCATCGGCCTGGCGGTTTCGCACGAAAGCGAACCAGCCCGGGTCTGACGATCGCGCGGCGCGACTCAGGCGGCGGCGACCAGTACCAGGACATCGCCCGGTCCAT
>JACCVB010000049.1 GCA_013698385.1 Chloroflexota bacterium | reverse complement strand
TTGGAGAACCCGTCGAGGATGATCGTCCGTTCCGCCATCCCGGGGAGTGACGCGATGGACACGTGCTCGTGGCCGTCGTACAGGATCCGGCCGTAGATCTCGTCAGAGACGACCCACAGATCGTGTTCGATGGCGAGGGCCGCGATGCGCTCGTTGTCCTCGCGGGTCAGGACGCCGCCGGTCGGATTGGCCGGGGAGTTGACGAACAGGACGCGGGTGCGCGGCGTGATGAGCGACGCCAGCTCGTCCACGTCGAGGCGAAAATCGTTCTCCATCCGGATCGGGATCGGGATCGGGGTCGCGCCCACGAAGCGGGTCAGCGACTCGTAGATCGGGTAGCCGGGGTCCGGGACGAGGACCTCGTCGCCCGGGTCCACCAGGCCAAGGATCGCGTACAGCATCACGCCCTTGCCACCCACGGTCACGAAGACCTGGGAGGGGTCAGCCGTCACGCCCTTGCGCAGGGCCACGTCGGCGGCGATCGCCTCGCGCAGGGCCGGGATGCCGGGGAACGGCGCGTAGTGCGTCGCGCCATCGTCCAGCGCCTGCTTCGCGGCCTCGCGAACATGGGCGGGCGTATCGAAGTCGGGTTCACCGATCTGGAGGTGGATGATGGAGCGGCCTTCGGCTTCCATCGCCCGGGCACGGGCGCTGACCGCGAAGGCACTCTCCGTGCCGATGGTGCCCATCCGGGCGGCCACGCGCAGGCCGGTCGTCATGGTCATGTCGGGATCTCCTACGGGAAGAGGGAGCGGATGGCGAAGGTGACGTTGGCCGGTCGCTCGGCCAGCCGGCGCATGTACCAGGGAAACCAGGCGTCACCGTACGCGATGAGGGTCTGCACGCGGTAGCCGGCCTTGGCCAGTCGGAACTGCTCGCTGGTCCGGATGCCGTACAGCATCTCGATCTCGAAGCCGTCACGCTCGATCCCGACGGGCGTCACCGCCGCCGCGATCCGCTCGATCAGCGCGACGTCGTGCGTGCCCAGGCCGAGGCGGACCGGACGGCCGCGGCCCTTCGTGAGGAAGTCGACCGCGAGGTCACGGTAACTCCCGTCCACCTCGCCCTTGTCACGCCAGGCGATCGACTCCGACTCGTCGTAGGCGCCCTTGACCAGGCGGATGGCGGGATCCAGCGGGCGCAGTCGATCGATGTCGCCGGCGGTCCGGCGCAGGTACGCCTGGAGGCAGATCCCCGTTCGCGGCTGGACGGCGCGGAGGCGCTCGTAGAGCCGGATCGTGGGTTCCGTGTAGGCGCTGCCCTCCATGTCGATCCACAGGTAGGAATCGATCGCCGCGGCGTGCTCGGCCAGGCGCACGAGGTGGGTCAGCGCCCGGTCCGCGTCAAGGTCCAGGCCGAGTTGGGTGGGTTTGACCGAGATCTCCCCACGCAGGGCGCGCGCCTTGATGGCGTCCAGCACGGCGATGTACTGGTCGGCGACGGCATCCGCTTCGGCGAGGCTGCTCAGGTTCTCGCCGAGTTTCGTGTACATGGAGCCGATCCCCGCCGCCTGGAGCGGGACCGCCGCGGCGAGCGCGTCCTCCAGCGACTCGCCGGGCATGAACCGGCGGACGGCCCGCTGCATGAAGGGCAGTCTCGGCAGACGGTCCTTGAGCCAACCGTTGCGGGCGACCCACAGGAAGACCCGGCGCATCAACGACCCCATCAGGGTAGGGCCCGGACCATGCCGCCGTCGACGGGCACGATCGCCCCGGTCACATATGACGCCGCCGGTGACAGCAGGAAGGCTGCCAGGCGCCCGAGTTCCGCCGGTTCACCGTACCGGCCGAGCGGGATCCGGGCCATCTGCTGGGTCCTGACCTCGTCGACGGAGGCGCCGCTGCGCTGGGCCGTCGCGGCGTCCAGCTGGGCGATGCGCCCGGTGGAGATGCGGCCGGGCGCCAGCCCGTTGATCCGGATCGGCGTGATCTCCGCGGTGAGCGACTTGATCAACCCGGCGAGGCCCGGGCGCAGGACGTTCGAGGTCGTCAGGTTCGCCACCGGTTCGCGCGCGGACGACGAGAGGATGACGAGGATCGCCGGTCGGTCGCTCCGGGCCAGGTGCGGCAGGGCGGCGCGGATCAGGCGCAGGGCACTGCGCAGGGTCCCATCGATGGCCCGATCCCAGGCGTCTTCGTCGAGCTCCGCGAACCCGCCGGGTGGCGGTCCACCGGAGTTCACCAGGAGCAGGTCAAGCCCGCCGAGCGCCTCCACGGTCCTGGCCACGGCGCCGGCCGGACCGTCGACGGCGGCGAGATCCGCGTCCACCGCGATGCTGCCGGGCAGGCGCTCGCTGGCCTCGATCAATCGATCCGAGGGCCGCGCGACCAGCCCGACTCGCGCGCCTTCCGCGGTCAGGGCCTCGCCCACGGCCCCACCCAGCCCGCCCGAGCCGCCACCGACCAGGGCGCGAGCACCGTCAAGACCCAGGTCCATGCGCTCCTCTCACGATCCGGTCCGGGGGCGGGGCGGCGCCTCCATCGAGCCCGGATGTGGGCGATGGTACCGCTCCGGCGGGCTGGTGCGGGGGCGGACGCGGCCGGCACGGATTAGAATCCGCTCGATGACCCGCTTCTACGACATCGATGCCGCCAACGCCGTCCTGACGGAGGTCGCGCCCCTGCTGGCCACCCTCGCGGACCAGCGCGCCGAGCTGATCCGGCTGCGCGACGCTTCGCTGGCCGCCCACTCCCCGTCTGGCGGCGGATCGTCCGAGGTCGATGAGGTCGAGGACCGGCGGGTCCGGTTGCGGATGAAGGGCGTGGTGGACCAGATGGCTGCCGCCGTGTCGAGGATCGACGGTCTTGGCATCAGCCTGCGCGACATCGAGCGTGGCCTGATCGACTTTCCGGCGCTCGTCGCCGGGCGCCAGGTCTGGCTGTGCTGGCAGCTCGGCGAGACGACCGTGGATCACTGGCACGAACTGGAGTCCGGCTTCGGTAGCCGCCGATCCCTGGCCGACCTCGCATGACGGCACCGGACGGACTGGTCCAGATCGATGTGACCGAAGCGGAGCGGCGCCTGCGCGAGGACCCGGCGCGGCCGGTCCTGCTGGACGTGCGCGAAGCCGGTGAGTTTGCCGACATCCGGGTCCCGGGAGCGATGCTCGTGCCGACGTCGGCCTTCGCTCAACGCGTCTCGGAGGTCCCGGCGGACCGCCCGATCATGGTCATCTGCCACCTTGGCGGACGATCCGCAGCGGTGGCCGGGTTCCTGCAACGGTCCGGTCGCATGGACGTGGTCAACGTGACCGGCGGGATGGACGCGTGGCAGCGCGCCGGCCTGCCGACCCGGACCGGAGCCCCGGAGCCCGGTGAGGGCGACCTCCCCGCCTGATCGATCGCTCAGGGCCCGGGCGCTGACCCGATCAGCGGCGGCGGTGGCGACGCTTGGCGAGCCGCTCGAGCATCGCCCGGGAGCGGTCCTTGTGGGCGAATGCCCAGCCGAGCAACAGGACGATGATGAAGTTCACCGTCCCGGCGCCCGCTGCGTTCAGGTAGCCCAGCTGTTGCCCGATCTCGCCCTGGATCGTGAGCCCGGGCACGGTCGCGCCGACGAGGCCCAGCTGGAAGAACGGACTCATCGGCGCCACGTTGGCCCGCACGGACGTGGCCACGACCCCATCGGTCGTTTCACCACCGACGATGATGGCATTCGGTCCGTTGACGACCGGAGACCCGCCACGCAGGCCGTTCGGAAGGTCACTGACGTCAAGATGCTTCCACTCGCTGAGGTCGCCCTTGGTCGTGGGAACCGCCCAGTACAACTCCCGCTGCGGACCTGCGGCATCCGCTCCACCGACCAGGTAGAGCGTTCCGTTGGCCGCCCAGGCAGCGGCGTCGTCGAGCGCGACCGGCAGATTCGCGGCGTCGTTCGTGGCCCACGCCACGACCTTGCCCTCGTTCGGATCCTCGGGGAGTCCCTCGGCCGCCTTGAGGCCCACGTCGCCACGCTGGACGCCGCCAACCGGCCCATTCGCGTCGTGCCCGCCGTAGACCCAGATGTTGTCACCGAGCACGGCCGCGCCGGCGTCGGAGACCGCGCGGGCGAGCGGTGTCTCGGCTTCCCACTTCTCGAGGGTCCCGTCCGTCTTGAGCCGGCTCTTCCAGGTCGTGTCGGCGATGCCCGCGGGCCCCGTGCCGC
>JACCVB010000045.1 GCA_013698385.1 Chloroflexota bacterium | reverse complement strand
GGTCGGTTCATCGGCAAAGGCGACGTCAAGCGCCCCCCGATCGATCGCCCATAGCTCCGGCAAGGTCAGGCCGATCGTCTCGACGGCATTGACGTATTCCTCGGACAGGGTCAGGTCGGCCACGGTCGTCTCGTCCGTATTGAGCGTCACGGGCACACCTGCGCGATGGAGTCGGGCCAGGGGATGGCTCGCCAGCGAGCTCACGATGCCGGCCTGCCAGTTTGAGGTCGGGCAGAGGTCGAGGGTCACGCCGGCGGCGGTCAGGTGCGTCGCCAGCACCGGGTCGTCGATCGTGCCCGGGCCGTGGGCGATCCGCTCCGGTTCCACTGCGAGCGCGCGCCGGACCTGGGCCGCTCCACCCCATTCGCCGGCGTGGATGGTGATCCGCAGGCCCGCCGCCCGAGCGGCCTCGAACGCTTCGCCATGCTGGAGTGGATCCGGGAAGGCGGCCTCAGGCCCGGCCAGGTCCCAGCCGGTCAGCCCCTGGTCAAGGAACCGACCGGCGATCTCGGCGAGTTCCACGTTGCGGGCCGGGTCGTGCGAGCGCAGGGCCGTGCAGATGAGGCGGACCACGACGCCGGTCGCGGCCGCGCCACTGCGTGCACCGGCGCAGACCGCCGCGATCCCGTCCGCGAGCGACAGTCCGCCCGTGACATGCAGGAGCGGCCCCCAGCGGATCTCCACGTAGCGCACGTTGTCGGCCGCCTTGGTCGCGACCAGTTCCGCGGTGATCCGTTGCAGCGCCTCGGCGTCCTGCATCAAGGCGATCGGCAGGTCGAAGGCGCGCAGGAGCTCCGCCTGCGAGGTACAGGGCATCGGGGCGATCAGGGCGGCGGACATACCGTTCCAGTCACGGGGCGCATCCACGCCTCGTGTCCGGGCGAGTTCCAGGGCCGTGTCCACGCGCAGCGAGCCGTCAAGGTGCAGATGCAGTTCCGCCTTGGGCATCGCCTCGATCAGGCGGCGGCGAGCCTGACGCGCCTGGATCTCGTCGTTGGCCGGGTCCTGCATGACCCGATGCTACGATTCCGCGCACCCGACCGTCGGCCCGATCCAAGCCCGATCCAGGAAGGACCACCCGCCATGTCCACCGTCCTCGTCACCGGCGCCAGCGGCTTCGTCGGGAGTCACACCGTCCCTGCACTCATCGAGGCGGGCCACGAGGTCGTGGCCCTCGTCCGCACCGAGCGCGCCGCCGACACCGTCACCAAACGGCTGACGGCCGCACAAGGCTCCGCGGTCCGGACCCGGACCGGCGACGTGACGCTCGCCCACACGCTGCCTCCGGCGCTCGACGGTGTGGATGCCGTGGTCCACCTCGTGGCTATCCCACGTGACCTGCGGGGCGGCGCGGATCTGCGCCTCGTGAACACGGAAGGGACGCGCGCACTCGTCGAGGCGATGCAGGCGGCCGGCGTGCTGCGCCTCGTCCATATGGGGGCGATGGGTGTCCAGGACGTTCCGGACCTGCATTACGGCAGTTCGAAGGCGAGGGCCGAGGCGCTCGTGCGCGAAGCGGGCCTCGACTGGACCATCCTCAAGCCGTCCCTCCAGTTCGGACCGGGCGACGGCTTCTTCAACATCATCGCGGACCTCGTCCGGCTGTCGCCCGGGGTCGTCCCGGTGCCCGGTCGGGGAGACAGCCGCTTCCAGCCGGTCGCGGTCAACGACGTGGCTCGGGCCATCGTCGCCTCGCTCGCCGATCCGAGCACGATCCGCCAGTCGATCGAACTGGGCGGACCGCGTTACTGGACCTACCGCGAGATCACCGGCGAAGTGCTCCGGGCGCTCGGCAAGCGGCGCCTGATGGTGCCCATGCCCGTGCCGCTCATCCGGCTTGTGGCCGGCGTGTCGGAGGCCGTCCACCTGCCCTTTCCGGTCGCCACGGACCAGCTTCGCCAGCTTCGGCTCGACAACATCGGGGCACTCGACGCGATCGAGTCCCGGTTCGGGTTCGCGCCACGACCGATGGAGGGCGCGCTCGGGTACCTGCGCCGGAAGCGCGCCGACCAGGCGATCGCCAGCTGATGGCCTGGCTCGGCGCCGCCGCGGGATGGCTGCTCGCTGTCGTCCTCATCGCCCTTGGGGGCGCCGGCATCGTGACCGGCATGGACGGCCAGGTGGGGCCCGCCGCTCGCCCCGAGTTGACCTCGGGCGGCGACTCGCAGTTGTCACCCCTCCTTGACGGCGCCGAGACCGAGTTGACCACACTGACCGCGGACGTCGAGGCGCTCGGCACGCGGGCGCGGGGCGCGCTTGGTGCGCTCAACGGCGGTGATCTGGACACCGTGGAGGCGGCGATCACGGATGGCGATCCGATCGTCGCGCGGATCGTGGCCCGGACGCGGCGCCTCACGGCAGCCCTGGCGGCATTGCCGATCCTGGATACGCCGACCGCCGGGTACGCGGTCTCGACGGCCGTCCGCCAGCGAGCGGCGCGCCTGACCTCGGCCGTCGACGCGACCCGCGGCCTGGACGCCGAGTGGGCCCGACTGACAACGGGCGCATTGAGCGCCGCCCGACTGTCATCCTTGCTCCAGGCCCAGGTGGACGCCGTGGTGAAGGCCGCGAGCCTGGGACGTGACGGGCGCTACCGGGAGGCGGTCTCGCTGCTCGAAGACGCGGACCGATCGATCGCCGACGCCCGCCGGCTCAGGGATCGGCTGGTCGCCACCGTGGACGTGTCCGTGCTCGACGAATGGCTCGATCGCAACGAGGCCTATGACACCGCGCTGCGCGAGCTCTATGTCGCGCTGGATGGCGTGGGCGGGCGGGTCACGAGCAAGGTCCGCAAGGCCATCGCCGCAGAACAGGCCGCGAAGGCCGGCCTGCCGGGCGACTCGCGTGGACTGATCGTGATCATGGCCGAGATCGGGCGCGGCGGGATGAACGAGGCGGTCATCGCCATCGAGCAGGCTCGCGGCAGGCTCGCCGACGCAGTGGCCCCCGGCTGAGCCCGTCGGCCCCCGGCTGAGCCTGCCGGTCGCGAACGCTACACTGCGATCCACATCGCAACCTGGCACCGCAACCGCGCGTGAGCCCGAACCCGGCCCGCAACACCCAAGCGATTTGCGCGACCCGCCGACCATCTCCCTCTGGAGGATCCCAACCCCGTGCAGCTTCGTGTCGTCACCGATCAGCCTTGGGACGTCCGTGCGGATGTCCTCGTCATCCCGGTCAGCGCGGACCCCACCTTCGAGGGGCCACTGGATGAACTCGACCAGCGTTCCGGCGGGGAGCTGCGCGCCCTCGCCGCATTCAAGGAACTGAGCGGCAAGCGCTACGCCACGGCGTTGGCCGCGACCGGGGAGCTGCCCAGTGGCCGGATCGTGACGGTCGGCCTTGGTGACCCGGCGACCCTGGATCGCGAAACGATCGTGCGCATCGCCGCGTCGGCCGAGCGACGCCTCGGCGGTCGTGTCGTGCGCAGCCTTGCCATCTGGCTGACGCCCCTGACCGGATCAGCGGGCCTCGATGGTGCGGCGAACACCGTCGCCGAGCTCGTCGCCCGCGGCGTGGTGGAAGGCTCGTACGATCCCAAGTCGATCTATCTCGACGCGGTCGAGAGCGCCCCACCGCAGGTCGATGAGCTCATCCTCATCGCGCCGGACGGCGATCGAGCCGCGCTGCAGGCGGCGGCCGAGCGCGGAGTCATCATGGGCGAGGGGGCGAACACCGCCCGGACCCTGTCCAACCGCGCCGCCAACGACATCTCGCCCGAGGTCCTCGCCGAGGAAGCCCGTGCCATCGCGGAACGGCACGACCTCTCGATCGACGTCATCGAGCCCGAGCGCGCGACCGAGCTCGGCATGGGCATGTTCATGGCCGTCGGGCGGGGCAGCTCCAACCCGCCCCGGATGATCGTGATGCGCGCGGGCGGGGAAGGGGAGCGCGACGCGCTCGACCGCCACCTCGCGATCGTCGGCAAGGGCGTCTGCTTCGACTCCGGCGGGATCAGCATCAAGCCATCCGAGCGGATGGAAGAGATGAAGATGGACAAGGCGGGTGCCTGCACGGTCATCGCCGCCATGGCCACCGTCGCCCGGCTGGCGCCCGGAACGCCGCTGCTCGGCGTCGCCGCGGCGGTCGAGAATATGCCTGGCCCGCATGCCACCCGTCCGGGCGACATCGTCACCGCCCTGAACGGCAAGAAGGTGGACATCACGAACACCGACGCCGAGGGACGGTTGATCCTGGGTGACGCGTTGACCCACGCGGAGCGCCAGGGTGCCACCCACCTGGTGGACGTGGCCACCCTGACGGGTGCGGTGGCGCGGGCGCTGGGCCACCTCGTGACCGGTGCCTTCGGCACGCCCCAGCCGTGGTACGACGCCGTCATGCAGGCCGGCGACCGGGCCGGCGAGCGCTACTGGCAGCTGCCCCTGATCGAGGAATACGTGCCCGAGATGGACAGCTGGTACGGCGACCTCCAGAACTCGGGCACGGCCGAAGGCTCGCTCATCAAGAGTGGCCTGTTCCTGCGCGAGTTCGTGACCAAGCCGTGGGTCCACCTGGACATCGCGGGCACGGCCTACTTTCGAAAGCCCACGGCCTGGGCGGCCCGTGGTGCGACCGGTGTCTCCCACGCCACGCTCGTGGAGCTGGCGCTCGCCGGCGCTCGGACGGACTGACCAGGACCTGCCATGGACTGGCTGGCCATCGGCCTGGCCCTGGCGGGCGCGCTGCTCGGCTTCGCCGCCGACCGATTCGCGACGCGCTGGCCGGACCATGACGAGGAACATCCGGCCGGTCGGCCGATCGACTGGCGGACGTTCGTGTGCGTCATTGGCGGCGGGCTGGCGTTCGGGCTGCTGACGATCCGCTTCGGTTCGGACGAACCGCTGGCCCGCCTCGTGTTCGGCGCCTGGCTCGTGACCCTCGTCGTGGGCCTCGCCACGGACCTTGATCAACGGCTCCTGCCCGATGTCCTGACGCTGCCGGTCATCCCGGTCGCGCTGCTGTTCGCACTCAGCGGCCGCAACCCGCTCGTCGGCGATTCCCTCGTGCCGGCCATCCTGGCGGCCGTGCTCATCCCGGCGGTGCTGTACCTGCCGTCCATCCCGTTCGGGGCCGGCGCCTTTGGTCTCGGGGACGTCAAATTCCTGGCCGGGATGGGGCTGCTCCTGGGCGGGGAGCTGGCATTGAGTGGCACGCTCTTCGGGCTGGTCGTCGCCGGCGTCGTGCTGGTCGTGTTGCTGGCGGCGCGCCGGATCGGTCGTCGGACGT
>JACCVB010000042.1 GCA_013698385.1 Chloroflexota bacterium | reverse complement strand
GACGGGGAGGGAGTGGGCGTCCGGCGAGGCGTGGCCCTCGGGGTCGCGGAGGCCGTCGGTGTGGGCGCGACGCGCGGGGTCGGAGGCGGGGTCGGGGTGGAGGCGGGGTCGGGGTGGGGGCGGGGGTCGGGGTGGGGGTGATTCGCGGTGCGGGCGGTGCGGTCGTGGTGACCCCGGGCTCGGTGGCGTGAACGACGGGAGGCGTCGGGGACGCGCTCGGAACGCCCGCCGAGCCCGTGGGCACCGCAGACGGAGGCGCCACCGACTCGGTCGCGGGCCCGATCGTGGCCGACGACCCGTTCGCCGGAGTCGTCGCATCGGGGCCGGGACCGCTGAACCCGCCATCACCGGGGGCCGGAGTCCCCGTGATCCCCTGGACTTCCCCAGGACCGCTCGGCCAGAACGCCGAGGCCACGAGGATCACCGCGGCGATACCGGTGAGCGTCATCGCCGTGTGGCGCAGGAGCTGCAGGCGCGTCGGCGGGACATCGATCCCAAGACGTGGGGCGCTGGCCAGGCGGACCCGATCGCCGGCCACGACGATCCGGGTCGGCGCCCGCGGAACCGGACCGATTCCGGCTCGCACGCCATCAGGGCCGGATCCGGGGGAAACCAGGTTCGCGCGACCAGGTCGGGTCGTCCTCGCGCGCTCCCGACGCGTCTCCGTCGAGCGCCCCAACGATCGTCGCAGGAGGTACATCCCGATCGAGCGATCCAGCAGGTCCACCGCCCCACCCCCGGTTGCCCGAAAACCCAGCCAGACGACCACCGCGAGCGCCGTGACCACGACGACCGCTGCGCTGGTCGCCAGGATCGCGAACGGCACGTCACCGCTCATCAGGAGCGCTCAGCCTCGTACGCCTCGGCCTCCAGTTCCTCCGGTCTCCGGAATGCACCTCGAGTCGGGCCGAACAGCACCAGACCCGAGACCACGAAGACCCCGAGGAACGCATACAGCTGGGTGATCTCCGACAGGACCAGGGCCACGACGCCCAGCGCGATGCAGATCCCGTAGATGACCAGGACCGTGTTCCGGTGGGACAGGCCGAGATCCAGCAGTCGGTGGTGGATATGCGATCGGTCCGGACTGAACGGCGAGCGACCCTCGCTCAGCCGGCGGACGATGATCCAGAAGGTGTCGATGATCGGCACGCCCAGCACGAGCAACGCGACGGCGACCTTGGCCGAACCCAGGATGGACAGGACGGCCAGTGAATAGCCGACGAACTGCACGCCGCTCGTGCCCAGGAAGATCGCGGCCGGATGAAAGTTCCAGCGCAGGAACCCGGCCAGCGAACCGGCCAGCGCGAAGCACAGGACGGCGATCAGCGGCTGACCGATCTGCTCCGTCAGGCTGATCAGCCCGAGGGTCACGGCGGCGATGACCGCGATCCCCGACGACAGGCCGTCCAGGCCGTCGATCCAGTTGATGCTGTTGATCATGCCCACGATCCAGAACACGGTAAACCCGATCGAGAAGACGGAATTGAACCGGATCGCCCCGGTCCCGAACGGGTTGTTGATGAACGAGATGCCGACCCCCAGCACCACGGCCAGGATGGCCAGCCCCAGCTGACCCGAGAGCTGCCAGCGGGCGCGCAGGTCGAACAGGTCGTCGATGGCCCCGACTCCGGCCGCGACCGCGCCGCCGACGAACAGGGCGACGAGGTCGCTCGCCTCGAGGTTGACCGGTCGAGTGACCCAGCCCATCGACTCGTTCAGTGCCACGAACCCGGCGGCCACGAGCAGGAACGCCGCGGCCACGGCCAGGCCCCCTGCCCGCGGCACAGGCGCGGTATTGACCCGCCGCGCACTGGGCCGATCGACGATGTCGTAGCGCAGCACGACCCGCCGGATGACGGGGGTCAGGCCGAGTGACAGGACCGCAGCCGCCAAGAAGACGATGAGGATCGGTCCGAGACTGGCCTCGACCCCGGGGATGAAGGTCACGCCGCGGGCAGCCCGGGAACGGGGAAGCGACCGACGATCTCGGCCACCTCGCCTGCGAGGCCGCGCTGGGCTGCCTCATCTTCGCGGCTCCGGATGGCCTCGATGATGATCCGTCCGACCGAGCGCATCTCGTCCTGGCCGAACCCACGGGACGTGGTGGCCGGGGTGCCCAGGCGGATGCCCGACGCTGTGTTGGGCGGCAGCGGATCGAACGGGATGGCGTTCTTGTTGACCGTGATGCCGATCTCGTCCAGCAGGTGCTCGGCCTCCTTGCCGGTCACCCCGAGCGGGGTCACGTCGACCAGCATCAGGTGGTTGTCCGTGCCGCCGGACACGATGCGGGCACCCTGCTCGGCGAGCGTCGCGGCCAGGACCTGGGCGTTGGCCACGGTCCGGCGCTGATCCTCGCGGAACGGCTCCTCCGCGGCCAGCTTGAAGGCCACGGCCTTGCCCGCGATCACGTGCATCAAGGGCCCGCCCTGGACACCCGGGAAGACGGTCTTGTCGATCGCCGCGCCAAGAGGCCCCTTGAGTGCCGGGAAGTCGGCCGGGTCGACGCCCCCGGGCAGCTCATGGCGCGAGAAGATCAAGCCGCCGCGCGGCCCACGCAGCGTCTTGTGGGTCGTCGTCGTGACGATGTCGGCGTGGGGGAAGGGGCTCGGATGGACGCCCGCCGCGACGAGGCCAGCGATGTGGGCCATGTCCACGAACAGCAGGGCCCCGACCGAGTGCGCGATGCGCCCCATCCGCTCGAAATCCCACAGCCGGGGATACGCGCTGGCGCCGGCCACGATCAGCCTCGGTCGGGCTTCACGGGCGGCCGCCTCCAGCGCGTCGTAGTCGATCTGTTCCGTGTCCTGGCGGACGCCGTAGGCGTGGACCTCGTACAGCTTGCCGCTGAAGTTGAGGGCCATGCCGTGGGTCAGGTGGCCGCCGTGGGCCAGGTTCATGCCCAGGATCCGGTCGCCCGGCCGCAGGACGCTGAAGTAGGCCGCCATATTGGCCTGCGCGCCGGAGTGGGGCTGGACGTTGACGTGCTCGGCGCCCGGATACAAGGCGAGCGCCCGATCCTGGGCGAGGCGCTCGGCGACGTCCACGTACTCGCAGCCACCGTAGTAGCGCTTGCCCGGCAGCCCCTCGGCGTACTTATTGGTCAGCCAGCTGCCCTGGGCCTCCATGACCGCCGCGGAGACGTAATTCTCGCTGGCGATGAGTTCGATGTTGTCGTGCTGGCGGCGCCGCTCGCCCTGCATGGCGGACCACAGCTCGGGATCTACCTGGGCGATCGACTCCGTCGCGAGACCCGGGGGCGTGAAGGTGTTCATGGCTCGCCGACTCCTTGCTGCGCGTCCGTCATCTTGCCACGAACGGATGCCAGGTCATGCCTCACGCCTGCCACGTCCAGGATGGCGGCGAGACGCTCGGTCGCGATCGCGCCGGCGCGCAGGAGTCGGGGACGCTCGCCACTGCAGTCGACCACCGTGGAGGGCGTTCCGCCCACAGCCGATCCGCCGTCGAGGATGAGGTCGATCCCGTCCCCGAGCTGCGCGGCGACGGTCGCGGCGTCGAGCGCGTCCGGGAACCCGGACAGGTTCGCCGAGGTCGTTGGCAGGGGACCGAGGGCGGCGGCGAACGCCCGGGGGGCCGGATGATCCGCGACCCGCAGCCCGATCGTCGTGCGTCCCCCGGTCAGGGCGGCCGGGAATGCCACGTTCGGGCGCTGGGCCAGGATGACCGTCAGGGCACCCGGCCAGCACGTCTCCGTGAGTGCAGCCGCCGCCGGTGTGACGAGCGCCACCCGGTCCATCTGGGGGGCGTCGGCCAGGAGCAACACGATCCCCTTGCCCGGCGAGCGGCGCTTCGCGAGGAACAGCCGTTCGATGCCGGCGTCGGCATCAAGCGCGACGGACCGATCGGGCGCGACAGACGGATCGAGTGCGACCGCCAGACCGTAGACCGTGTCCGTCGGCAGGGCCACCACGCCGCCCGCTCGAAGTGTCTCGATCGCCCGCGCCCGGCCGCGTTCATCGTCTGCGACGACGACGGCCGTCACGCGCCGGTCTCCGCACCAGTACGGGCCTCGCCAGCGAGCCGGCGCGAAGCCGCCAGCGCGTCGGCAGGCTCCGCCAGCACGAGCGACTCGATGAGCTGGGCCGGGCCCTCCTCGGTGACCGGCGGAGCGACGTAGCGGGCGACCGCCAGGACCTCGGCCGGCGCGGACGGCATGGCCGCTCCGTGCCCGACCTCGGCCAGCATCTCGAGATCGTTCCACTGGTCGCCGACCGCAAGCGTCGCCCCCAACGGCACGCCCAGCCGGCGCGCCAGCCAGCGCACGGCCCGGCCCTTGGAGACGCCCGGAGCCACGAACTCGAGGAAGCGCGGGTGGGAGATCGTGACATCGGCCCGGCCGGCGAAGGCGAGGCGGGCCGCGGGCGCCAGCTCGGTCGGCAGGGGCGGCTCGCCCACGCCCATGACCTTGGTGATCGGCCGGTCCGTGGCGGACAGGATGTCCGGCACGAGTTCGGCCCGGGCGCCCATGAACGCCGAGTAGTCGTCGGCCAGCGGGTCATCCTGCCGGACGATGAACCGCTCGAGATGGTTGAGGTGCGGGTCCAGCCCGTGCTCGCGGGTCCAGAGCACGATGTCGTGGGCCGCGGTCGCCCCGAGCGGCGTGTGGATGAGCAGTCGACCCAATCGCCTCGAGTCGACGGCGGGCATGGCCCGGATCAGTCCGCCCTGGTACCCGACGATCGGTCCGGTCAGCCCGAGCTCTCGCGCAAAGCGCATGGCGCTCGAGACCATCCGACCGGTGATGAGCGAGACCGCGATATCGCGCTCCATCGCGGCTCGGATGGCGGCGCGCGTCCGGGATCCCAGGGCGAGATCGTCGTCGATCAGGGTCCCGTCGATATCGAGGGCGATCAGGCGGATCGGGAAGAGCGGTTCGATCACGGCGCGGGTCGCTGGATCATGAGGGGGGCCGCGAGATCACGGCCACCCGGGGCAGGCCGGTGAGGTCGGTCTCGACCCGCGCGGGCCAGCCGGGCAGTCGATCGTCGAGCAGGACGCCGATGGCCTCGCCCTGGTCCGCGCCGATCTCCAGCAGCGCGACCCCGCCCGGGACCAGTACCGCCGGCAACCGATCGAGCAGTCGGGCGATGACGGTCAAGCCGTCCACGCCGCCGTCAAGCGCGGAGGGCGGTTCGTACGTCGTCGGTCGGGGCAGGTCGGACATGGCCGCCGAGCGCACGTAGGGCAGGTTGGCCAGCACCACGTCGCACGCCACCGAGCCCGGGGGCAGCAGGTCCGCCTCGACGAACCCGACCCGGTCGCCGACGGCGTGACTGACGGCATTCTCTCGGGCGAGGTCCAGCGCATCGGCCGACACGTCCGTGGCCAGGATCGTCACGTCCTCTGCTGGCACGCGCCGTTGACGAAGCGCGACCGCGAGCGCCACGGCGACCGCCCCGCTGCCCGTGCCGACGTCCGCGATCCGGACCGGGAGTGCGCCCGGCTGGCGCGGGCCCTCAGCCAGGCGCCACATCGTCTCCGCCAGCCCCAGATCCACCAGGCGTTCCGTCTCCGGCCTCGGGATGAGCGCCCGCGGATCCACCCTCAGGGCCAGACCGTGGAACTCCTTCATGCCCCGGATGTAGGCGACCGGCTCCCCCGCCCCCCGACGTTCCACGACGCGCTGGAACGCGGCGAGCTGGCCGTCACTCACCAGCGCCTCCGGGTGAGCCAGGATGCCCGTCCGATCGACGCCGGCGATGTACGCAAAGAGGACCTCGGCGTCCAGGCGCGGCGTGTCCACCGCCGCCGCGCGCAGCCGATCGATCCCGACGCCCAGCGCCTCACGTGTCGTCGTCATCCGCCCGACCGTGCCTCAGAGCCGGATCGTCACGGCCAGCTCGCCGACCTTGCGCAGCACCTCCGCGCTGGTCGTGCCCCGCCAACGGTGGAAGAGCAGGTCGACTGACGCGTCCCCGACCTGCAGGTTGGTCAGGGTGATCTTGCCGAGCCAGGGCGGCAGGACCGGGTGGAGCAACTCGAGCTCACCGCGGTCGGCGTGGGCGCGCAGGCCGAGCATCGTCTCGACGAACAGGAATGACGAGGCGGCCGCCCAGGCCTGGGGCGAGCAGGCGACGGGATAGGGCACGGGGTTCGTCGCTTCGGACTGGTCAAAGCCGCAGAACAGTTCCGGCAGACGGAAATCCGGGAAGCGCTGGGCCGCTTCGAACATCTGGCTGACCAGCCGGTTCGACGCTTCCTCGAAGCCATAGCGCTTGAGGCCCGACGCGATGAGCGAGGTGTCGTGCGGCCAGACGGTGCCCGTGTGATAGCCGATAGGGTTGTACCCCGGCTGATCCAGGGCATACGTGCGAACGCCCCATCCGGAGAACATCGCCTGACCCAGGATGCGGTCGGCGACCAAAGCGGCCCGAGCGGGCGCCACGATCCCGGTCCACAGGCACTGCCCGGCATTGGAACCGATCGCATCGGCCTGGCGCTTGTCGCCATCGAGGGCCATCGCGTAGTAGCGTTGATCCTCCACCCAGAAGGCGGCCTCGAACCGAGCGCGCAGGGTCTCGGCATCGCGTTCGAGGCGCTCCGCCAGCTCGGTCTCGCCGCGCATCCGGGCCAGCCGAGCGAGGCGGACCTTGGCATCGAACACGTAGCCCTGGACCTCGGCCAGGGCGATCGGGGCGAGGCATTGCCGACCATCCCGGTCGCGGATCGCGTCGCTGGAGTCCTTCCAGCCCTGGTTCAGCAGGCCACGAGGCGACTTGCGCTCGTACTCGACGAAGCCGTCGCCGTCGCGATCGCCGTAACGATCGATCCAGTCGAGGGCGGCCATGGCGTTCGGCCACAACCGGTCCACGAGGTCGCGTTCGCCGGTCCAGTCGAACGTGGCGCCCAGCAGGATGAGCCACAGCGGAGTCGAATCCACCGAGCCGTAGTACGGCGTATGGGGCAGTTCGCCGTTCGCGGCCATCTCGCCCGTCCGCAGTTCGTGCAGGATCTTGCCCGGCTCCGCGTCGCGCCAGGGATCCACCTCGGTCGCCTGGTAGGCGGCCAGCACGGACAGGATCTCGATCGCGAGTTGCGGCCGAAACGCGAGGGATTGCAACGCGGTGATGAGGGAATCGCGCCCGAACAGGGTCGTGAACCAGGGCACGCCCGCCGCGACATAGCGCTGCTCGCGGCCGGGCCCCTCGTTGATCAGCAGGCGCAGGTCGTCCACGGATCTCTTGATGACAAGGTTGAACAGCTCGTGGTCACTCTCGGCCACGGTCGTGCTCCGTTCCCACGCGTGATAGGCGGCGATCCCCTCGTCCGCGCTCACGTGCGGTGGATCGGGAAAGAGCGCGGCCAGATCGCTCGCGGCCGTCCCCCGGTCCCGCGCCGCGGGTGGCTCCCTGCGCTCCGTGGCCCAGCTCACCCAGCGCAGGTCGCGGGTCTCGGCCGGACCCAGCTGGACTTCCCAGCGCAATCGGATGGACGCACCCGTGTCCGAACCGTCCGGAGCGAGTTCCGTCACCGGCTCGACGACCCGGGCGGGATCGGAGAAGGCGACGTGGGTCAGCCGCTGGAGCCCGTCCAGGCCGTCGTAGCGGAACGTGACCCGCCGGTCCGTCGTGGCGGCCGGAAGCAACCGGCCGCGAACCTCGCGCGGGTAGCCCCGGACTTCGAAGATGTCCGCCCCGTCCGCGCCGAGTTCCAGGTCGACCGGGATGGTGGCGGGCTTCGAGCCGTGGTTGACGATGCGGAGCCGTTCCGCCAGGGCCCCGCCGCCGATCATCCGGTCACGGCTGATCCCGATCGTCCGCCCGGTCAGTTCGTCGGCCGGATGGGCCTTGGCCGCGGGATTGCGATCCATGCTTGGGTTGGTCATCTGGATCCCGCCCCGGAAGTTGCCACCGACCGAGGTCTGGAGCAGGACCGCCCGGCTGCCGCCGACCCGCAGGATGGAGCACGACAGCAGCCTGGTATCGCCGCGATACAGCCCGAGTCCGCGTGAGTCGTTGTGGATGTCACCGAGGGCGTCGGTCAGCAGGAACAGGTTGCCGTGCTTGAGGACCTGCACGGAACCAAGGTCCGTGGCCCGGGCGATCGCCGTGGGTCGCACCTCGGTGAAGGTCACGAGATCCGTGTCCAGGGTGCTCATCGCTCATTCCCTCCGGCGGCACCGGTCACCGCGGAGAGGCGATCTGCCTGGTCCGCCATCTGGAGCGCGTCGATCAGGTCGTCCAGTTCGCCGGTCAGGACCCCGGGCAGGTCATGCACGGTCTTGCCGATCCGGTGGTCTGTGACCCGGTCCTGGGGGTAGTTATACGTCCGGACCTTGTCGCTTCGGTCGCCCGAGCCGACCATCGACCGGCGAGCGATCGAATCCGCCTCGCGCTGCTTGTGGATCTCCAGGTCGAACAGGCGCGAACGCAGGACGGACATCGCCTTGGCCTTGTTCTTGTGCTGGCTCTTCTCGTCCTGGATCTCGACCACGAGGCCGCTCGGCAGGTGGGTGATGCGCACGGCGGAGTCGGTCGTGTTGACCGACTGGCCGCCGGGGCCGGACGAGCGCTTGACGTCGATCCGAAGGTCGCGCTCCTCGTCGATCTGGACCTCGACCTCGTCGGCCTCGGGCATGACCACGACGGTGGCCGTGGAGGTGTGGATGCGCCCGCTCGATTCGGTCGCCGGGATGCGCTGGACGCGGTGGACGCCACCCTCGAACTTCAGGCGACTGTAGGCGCCATCGCCCTTGACCTGGACGATCGCCTCCTTGATCCCGTCGATGCCTGTCTCGTTGAGGCTCAGCACCTCCGGCGTATAGCGGTGCCGCGCGGCATAGCGGAGGTACATCCGGAGCAGCTCCGCCGCGAACAGCGCGGCCTCGTCGCCACCGGCCCCGGCCCGGATCTCCAGGATCACGTCGCGGTCGTCGTTCGGGTCGCGCGGGAGGAGCAGGACCTTGAGGTCCTCCACGAGGCGAGTCTCATCGGCTTCCAACCGGCTGATCTCGTCGCGCGCCATCGACTTGAGCTCGTCATCGCCCTCGCTCGCGTCGCGCAACTCGCGGGCACCGGCCAGCTCCTCGCGCGTGGCATTGAGGGCGCGAAAGGCCTCCACCACCGGTTCCAGGCGAGATAGTTCGCGGCCCAGGCGGCGGATCTCGGACGGGTCGGCGCTGACTTCGGGCCGTGACAACTCGGCCTGGACCTCGTCGTACTGGCCGGCGATCTCGGCCAGCTTCGCGTCGAGATCGCTCATGTCAGCGGCGGCGGCTCACCCGGCTCCGGGATCTCCCCGGTCGGGTCCGCGCTGGGCGATCGCATCGGCGATCGATCCAGCTCCGCCGAGCCCGCGGGC
>JACCVB010000040.1 GCA_013698385.1 Chloroflexota bacterium | reverse complement strand
GTGCTCAATTGGCTTGGGTTCTCGGCTGGAGACAGCTACCGGGACAGCTATACGTCAAGACGGGCCGCCGCCGCCCCATCAAGGATCTCCTGCCGCCTTACGCGAACCGAAGCACGTCGTCTCGATGTTCTAGGCGCGCCTACACGTGACGAGCGCTCGTCTCCGGCTGTCGGCCTCCAACAATGTCCGTGACCCCATCGATCAGAGCCTTCGGCCGGGGCGGCGGCGCGAGCTTCATCTTCTGCAGCCAGTCGTCGGGTGGCTCGGCGAGACGCCGAGGCCGCTCGATGAGCTGGCCCGTCTTCGGTGGAAGCGGATGCCGTCGACGACGTTCGCGGCCGAATAGCCGAGTCGTCGCCGATCGAAGTCGCCGACGACGATGTGGAGCGCTTCGAGCTCCGCCTCGTCGTCCTCGTCGATCGAGCTGGCGTAGGCGGTGAATCCGCCATGGCTGTGCATCGAGCCGACCAGCCGCGACCCGGCTGGCAAATCGCCGTCCGCCAGGTCGAACCTGACCGAGACACTTGACACCTTCTGGGCCGGCACGACCAGGTCGAAACCTGAGTCACGCCACAGGGCCATCGGTTGGACTCCTCTACGTGAACCCGGCTGAGGAACACGCTGAGAATCACACCGGCGGCCCCCCGGCTGCGCGGTGTCAGCGCAGGTCAGGAGCCTCGCTCAAATCCCACCACTCGGGGGACACTCCTGACGACGGTTTCTCATCAGCAAAGGCTTGATTCCAGAGTCGGGGCCACGTCGAGCCCACGGGCAACTGAGCCCGGGCTACCAGTTCTTGGGCCCGATGTATTTCGGGAACACCCATCTCGCTTCGGCCGCGTCGAAGTTGGCCTGTGCCCGAGCCAAGTCGGCAGACCACGCCGTTACTTTGGCCTGCCACTTGCTACATGGCTGGCCAACGACCCGGGACGGTAGAGCACGCACGTATCTCGCGAAGATGCGGATGTGCCCACTCTCGTGCTGCCCGATGTGTCGCAGCACCACCCGCCACCATGCAAGCAGCTCCGCGGGAACCTTGGACGGCGAAGTCCATTGCGGCAGGGTCGCCTGGTAACGGGTGGAGCTGGTGACCCCGGTCATCGTGCAGGCTCCGGAGGAGGGGTCCATCACGTAGGACGGCAGGTGCTCCCAGACGATGGGACCGACGTACGCCATGGAGTCGCGGTCGTTTCCACTGGGATCTGACGGGATGTTCCTCCTTGCTGACGCGAGGATTAGGGCCGGTGTGCGTCCGCTGACGGAGAAGTACCGCTCTCGCGCATTCAAGACATCGACCTTCAGGGACGGCAGAGCAACGAGGTGGATCGAGGGAGGGGCCGCCGTGGCCTGTCTAGCTGCAGATATCACCACCTTGACGGCCGACGCCGGCGTCGCGGATGCAACCGTCGCGTGCGTCGCGGGCGCTCGGGCCGTATCGCTCAGCCGGGGCGGCTTCGCCGTGGCCCGTCTAGCTGCAGAAATCACAGCCTTGACGGCCGACGCCGGCGTCGCGGATGCAACCGTCGCGTGTGCCTGTCTAGCTGCAGATATCACAGCCTTGAGGGCCGACGCCGGCGTCGCGGATGCAACCGTCGCGTGTGTCGCGGGCGCTCGGGCCGTATCGCTCAGCCGGGGCGGCTCCGCGTCTTGTGTGCGAGTCGCGCCATCGATCTGCGTCTCATCCCGAATAATCCGTTGCGTTGCCACACCAACCTTGTTCGCGCTCGGACGCGCTGTCTCCTCGACGAAGGCCGATCGAACCGAGGCCGATGTCACAGCCGGAGCCCCGCTGAGGTGCAGCGTCGAGGCCAAGATCGAGACCCCGATGGCGGCCATCCAGGTGATGCCGGTTCCCCTCGGTCCCTTGAGCGTTCGGGTCAATGTGAGACTCCTTCTTTAAGATGCGGCGCCTAGTACCATCGGGTCGCTGTACGCCGCCTGTCGAGCTGTGGATGCAGCGCAGCATAGGACCACGCCCAGTACTTTTGGGCCTCCCTGGTCAGGGGTTGAGCCGGTCTTGAGCAGTCCGGTGGGGACAGTCGTAGATGGTGCGTTGCAGTCGGGCACCGCTGGGCCCCGTACTTTTCGCTGAAGGCCAGGTTCGGTTCCGCGCACGACGACGGCTGCACGTCGTTATGCCCGTGCCACATCTCCGCGGGCCTTCGATCGATCGGATCGTCGATTGTCGGAACACGCAGAGGGTCAGTACGGGAACGCCTGGGGCGAAGGCAGGCTTGCCGTTCGGGGACGTCCTGGTGTGGCATAGATCAGCGCCTGACGGGCTAGGTCGGGCGTTGGCGTCGCAGCCGATGGTCCGGTTGCAGTCGGCAGATGCCGCGCCAAGATGCAGATAGAGCGCGCAGTGCTGAGATCCATTGGTACGACGCTCGACGTCTAGAGGTGTCACACGTGCGTCGCATCGCAAACTTTCTCGCCTTCGGACTGCTCGGCTTCACCCTCGTGGTGGGGACGACGCTCACGACCCCGCCCGTATCGGCGGCCACGATCGCCGCGACCACGACCTGCAGCAATGGCGTCGACAACACGGGTGGTCTCGGGTTGATCTGCGAAGTCACGATCGTCAACACGATCACCCAGGCCGGCGGCTCCGCGACCGTCACCGTGCGCGAGTGCCACGGTGCGGCTGGAGACCCCGAAGC
>JACCVB010000031.1 GCA_013698385.1 Chloroflexota bacterium | reverse complement strand
TCACCATTCTTGGATTAGGGCGTTGGTCCAAGGGCACAGCATACGCCGGGACAGGCGAACCTTCAGACGAGCGTTCAGGCGGCCGCGGCAGCACCCGAATCGGGCCGACAGACGTGACACGCGCGGTAGCCCGCACGCAGTGCCTGCTCGAACCGTCGGAAGCCGACTTGATGCGGGGCCGTGATCCGACGGGCATGCCGGCACGTCGGCAGGCACACCACCCGGGTCGTGTCCGAACCGACGAAGCGCAGGCCACGGGCCGCCGCCGCCTCCATGCCGTCGGGGTCCAAGCCCTCGCTGCGCAGGATCGAGCGCTTGTTGCCCGGGCCGCCCAACGAATACTGGCCGAGCGTGCCGTCCGAGCGCACGACCCTGTGGCACGGGACGATGAGCGGCACGGGATTGTGGCCGAGGGCCGTGCCGACCGCCCGGACCGCCCGCGGCCGCCCGATCTCGGCTGCCACCCAGCCGTATGGTCGGACCTCGCCATGCGGGATCTCCAGGGTCTTGCGCCAGACATCCTGCTCGAATCCGCTCCGACCCCGCAGGTCGAGATCGATCCGCACGCGGCGGTCGCCATCCAGCCGCCGGGCGATCGCCGCCGCCAGGTCGCTGGGCAGTCGATCGGCACGTTCCGCCCGGCGCCCGGTGAGGGCACGATGGCGCGCTTCCAACCCCGGCTTGTCCACAGCAACATCGACGACGGAGACGCCGAGCCCGTTCCAGGCAACGATCAGGGGCCCGACCACGGAGTCGATGGTCGCGTAGCGGTCGATCAGGCCGAGCTCGGCGAGGACGGCCGGCGCGAGCGACGCCGGCGCCGCCACGGCCAGTCCGGACAAGGCATCTTCGATCGATCCGGTGTCGTCAGTCATGCGGTCATCTCCTCGCGTTCGAGCCGGCGTTCGGCTTCAAGCATCGTGCGCAGCATCGCGATGCCGCGGTGGACCTGTGCCTTGACCGTCCCCTCGGGTCGTCCCAGGGCCGTCGCCACCTCGGGATAGGTCAGGCCGTCGACATGACGCAGGACGACCGCGGCCCGATACCCGACAGGAAGTTCCGCCAGGCGCAGGGCCCAGCGTGATCGAGCGTCGTGGCGCTCGGCGACGGCCAGTGGCCCGCGTCCAGCTGGGGCCACCGGATCCGGCGCCCCGGCCTGGGCGGCGGCGTCGAGCGAGAGCGGTCCTCGTCCCCTGGCCGCGCGCTTCGTCGTCCGGGTCCGACACAGGTTCAGGACGATCGTGGCCAGCCAGCCCCGCAATCGCAGGGCATGGATCCGGGATTCGTCGTAATCGGCCAGCGCCCGGTACGCCCGAACGAAGGCGTCCTGCGTCGCCTCCTCGGCATCGCGCGGATCGCCGAGCATACGCAGCGCGATCGAGTAGAGCCGATCCTGGTGGGCGAGCACGAGCCCCTCGAAGGCGCCGTCGAGGTCGCGCGCGAGATCGGCCAGGAGCGGTGCCTCCGAGGGTCGGTCGTCGACGGTCATCAGTCCCCAGAACGCAGGTTCCGTGCGGAACCGTTGCATCACCGTACGGTAGCCGTCGCGGTTGCGTCGGGCCTGCGGACGGCGTGCGACAATCCCGCGGTGGCGCAGGATGACCGGTTCGACGATCTCATCGAGAGCCTGGCGGGCTTCCACCGGTCGTGGCTCATCTACCTGGGCCTGGAACTGGGCCTGTTCGCGGCGCTGCGTGAGGCGGGAGAGCGGGGCCTGGCCTCGAGCGAGCTGGCGACCGTGACTGCGACGCACCAGCCGGCGATCGACGTCTGGGCATGGGCCGCCGATGCCCACCGGCTGACGGTCCTCGAGGATGGCCGACTGACCGTGGAACCGGCCATCGCGACCGTTCTGCTCGATGACGACCGGGCGGACTTCCTGGGCGGCCAGTTCGTCCACGCGGTGGTCGCCTCGATGGACTGGGGCGGCATGCTCGATTTCTTCCGGACCGGCGTTCCGACCGGCTCCCGACCGGACCGGTATCGCGTCGCGATCGAACGCCTGACGCGGCAGGACATCGCCGTCTTCTTCCAGGAGGCCCTGGCGGCGCTGCCCCAGCTGGTCGTGGCCCTCGCGGCCGGCGGTCGCGTCGTGGATGTCCACTGCGGCGGTGGCCGCTGGCTGGTCGCGATGGCCCGTCGGTTCCCGAACCTCGACCTTGTCGGGGTCGAGTTCGAGGCGGATTCGGTGGCCCGGGCGCGCGCGACCGTCGCGTCTGCGGGCCTTGAGGATCGGATCGACATCCGGCAAGCGCGAGCGACGGAGCCTGGCGACCCGGGCGAGTTCGACCTCGCGTACTTCCAGTACGCGCTCCACCAGCTGGCCGATGCGCCGCAGGTACTGCGCGCGGCGTGGGCGGCCCTGCGGCCGGGCGGCAGCCTGGTCGTACTGGATTGGCCGCTCCCGTCCGGGCCGGACGAGTTCCGCAGCCGTCACGGTGAACTGATCGCCGGGGTCCACCTGGACGAGGTGTACCAGGGCACCGCACTGGCGACTCGGGACCAGTTCGGTGCCTGGTTCGCGGACGCGGGCCTGCCGGCCCCGACGGGCATCGACCTTCCTTCGGGAGCGGCCCTGTTCGTGCTGGAGCGCCCGGCCTGAGACCTTCGATCGTGCCGCCCGGCGTGCCCGGCCAGCTGATGCAGCGGCTACTGCTGCACGAGGCCAGGGTCCACGCGATGCCGGGGCGGGAACTCCGCGATCTCGGCGATTCCCTGCTCCTCCTGGATGCGGCCGACGCCGAGCCGTTCTGGAATCGGCTGGAAGCCGTCCGCTGGCCGGAGGAGACCGCCGCGTTCGATCGCCGGCTGGCGGAAGTCGCCGTCCTGTTCGCCTCACTCGGGCGACAGCCACATATCTGGATCTCGCCCTCGCACGACACACCGGCGGACCTGGCCGAGCGACTCCTGGCCAATGGTTTCGAAGACAGCGGCCCGGGCTACCTGATGGTCTGTCGGGACGCGGACGCGGCGCAGGTCGTGGTCGAGGCGGGCCGTGCGGCGGGGACGTGGGTCGAGCGCTGGTCGGCCTCGCTTGGTGCGGTGCCGTCGGGGCTCGCAGGGGAGATCGTGGACACCTTGCTCGCCGCATTCGGCATCAACGCTGACCGGGACGGCCTGTTGCGCGAGACGAACGCATCGCTGGCGGACGGGCGCTTCACGCACTACCTGGTGCGCGATGCCGACCAGCCGGTGGCCGTGGCCCGCGCAGCGACCTTCGATGGACTGACCTACCTGTCCTCCATCGGGACGATCGAGGGGATGCGCGGCCGCGGCCTGGGCCGGCTGGTGACGGCGACAGCTCAACTGGACGGCGTGCTGGCCGGCAGCGACTGGGTCCACCTCGGGGTCTACGCGGAGAACCACCACGCGCTCCGGCTGTATCGGGGCCTGGGCTTCGTCGAGTCGGGCGCGGCGGGACCGGACATGGTGTTCGTGGGGTGAGGCCGCTTGGTGAGATCTGGGCCGGGATCGCTGGCGGGCCTGAGGCGGACGGAGCATCGCCAGTCGTTCGACCCCTGGCCCTCGGGTGGGCGACGGTGGAGCTGGACCGGGCGACGAGCGAGCTCGGCTCGCTGATCGGGGAAGGGCAGATCGCGAGATCCGCCCCGCGGTCGGCGGCGCTCGGCGCCGCGTGTCAGATGTTCGGGACGGACGACCCCGAAATGCCCTGGGTCGTCCTGCTCGAGCCCGACACGGAGGGTCGGCTGGCGGCCACGCTCGCCCGTCACGGTGAAGGCTGGGCGGCGGCGTGGTGGTCCGGCGCAGACGACGCGCGCCCAGCGACACCCGCGGCACGGATCGCCTGGTCGCCGCCCCGCCCCGGCCCGTTCGGACCGGAACGGCTCCTCCTCGGGGGCCCTACCACTGGTCCGCATCGGTTGACCGCGACGCCCGCTACCATCCGGGCCATGACCGACAGCCAGATCTCGATCCGGGCGGCCGCTGCGGGCGACGCCGAGGCGATCGCCTCGCTCTTCACGGACGAGGGCTATCCCGCCGGCTCAAGCGACATCGTCGAGCGGCTGAGCCGCTTCACCTCGACCGAGTCGCGGGTCCTCGTCGCGGAACTGGACGGGACACTCCTCGGATTCCTGGCCCTGCACGCGATGCCTCGGTTCGAACACGACGACACGATCGTGCGCATCCTGGCCCTCGTCGTCGATGCCGGCGCGCGCGAGCGCGGGATCGGTCGCTCGCTCATGGGCGAGGCCGAATCGATCGGTCGCGAGCTGGGCGCGGCGTTCGTGGAGATCACGGCCGGACACCACCGACCCGAAGCCCGTCACCTGTACGAGACCCTGGGCTACGACGCCAACGTCGCGGCCTACCTGCGCAAGAAGCTCTGACGGACGCCCAGCCCGCGCCTGAGGGAACGAGCCCGGGTGCATTCCCGCGCCTGCGGTTGCGCGAGGGCGCGGCGGACCTGCTGGATCTGCCCTGGGAGCGTCCCCTCGCCACCTGGACCGAGAGCGACCTGAGCCGGTTCCGGATCCGCGAACTGCCGGTCGGGCCATCGCGCCACCTGGTCCGGTTCCTGGCTACGGACCAGCGCACCTACGCCCTCAAGGAGGAGCCGGTCGAGGTCGCCGCGGCCGAATTCGCCGTGTTGCGCCACCTCGAGCGGTTGGGGCTGCCGGCAGTGACGGCCGTCGGGCTGGCCGAGGCACCCGACCGCCAGAGCACGATCCTGGTGACGGAATACCTCGAATTTTCCATCCAGTACCGACGGCTCCTCATGCGCTTCCCGCTCGGCCCCGGACCGTACCGCGACCGGCTGCTGGACGCCATGGCCTGGCTGCTCGTGGACCTCCACCGGGTGGGTGTCTTCTGGGGCGATTGCTCGCTGGCCAACACCCTCTTCCGGCGGGACGGCGACAAGATCCAGGCCTTTCTCGTCGATGCCGAGACGAGCGAGATCCACCCCAGCCTGTCAAACGGGCAGCGCGACTACGACCTGGACATCCTGGTCGAGAACGTCGCCTTCGGCCTGGCCGACCTCGGGGTCATGCAGGGGCGCGCCGATGCCCTCGATGACGCGATCGAGGCGGCCGAGACAGTCCGATCACGGTACGCCGCCGTGTGGGAGGAACTGCAACTCGAGCCAGACCTCGCGCCGGGCGATCGCCACGCGGTCCGGGCCCGGATCCGGCGGCTCAACGAGCTCGGCTTCGCGGTCGACGAGATCGCGCTCGAACCGACGCCCGGCGGCGACGGTGCGGTCCGGCTCCGAGTCGCGGTCGCCAATCGGCGGTTCCATGCTCGCGAACTGCAGCGGCTGACCGGCCTCGTCGCCCTGGAGGGCCAGGCGCGACTGCTGCTCAACGACCTGCGCGAATATCGAGCCTGGCTGGAGGTGCACGAGGCCCGTGGGGTCAGCGAGCGCGAGGGCGCCGACCGCTGGCGACGCGAGGTCCTGGAACCGAGTCTGGCGTCCCTGGTGCCGGCGATCGGTCCCGGCCGAGATCCGCTCCAGTCCTACTGCGACCTGCTCGAGGAGAAATGGATCCTGTCCGAGGCGGCCGACCAGGACGTCGGCCTGGGGGCCGCGATGGACACCTACCTCGGGCTCGGCGCGCCGGCGCCGGAGGCCGGGGACGACTGACCGTCGGGCGCTACCAGCGCTCCTCGTGGACCAGCTCCGCCAGGGGCCGGCGCCCACCGGCCTGGGCGGGTCGGGTCAGATCCGTCGAATCGGCGGGATACCCGAATGACAGCAGGAACTCGCAGTGGTGGTCGGCGGGATAGCCCAGCAGGCGACGCGCCAGCTCGTGTTCGTAGACGGTCGCAGGCACGCTGCCCACGCCGAGCTCCCACGCGGCGAGCATCATCGAATCGGCCGCCTGACCGAGGTCGAACAGCACCGACAACGGGGCATCCGAGGCCCTCGGGTCCGGCGTCACGAGGGCGATCCCGACCGCCGCACCGGCGAGGTGACCCGCCCACGGACCGACAACGGACAACTCCCGCAGGTGCTCGCGCTCGCGGCAAACGATGAACGCCCAGCGCTGGAGGTTCTTGGAGCTGCTTGCCCGACGGCCGGCGCGCAGGATCCGCTCGAGGTGTTGCTCGGTGAGCGGTCGATCCTCGAACGTGCGGATCACGCGGCGAGTCGCGATCGCCGTCCAGACCGGGGATCCGGAGTCCATCAGCCGGCGGCCGGTTCGTCGGCGACGGTCGGGAGGGCCGGGATGGTCGCGTCCGGGACGACCAGTGGCAATCGGGTGGCACCGGGCCGCGCCACCTGGGCGAGCGTCCGGAAGCCGCCGGCCGTCGTGGCCACGGCGGTGAACTCGGTCTCCGCTTCGGGGATCCGCTGGACGGGCGTGTCGGCGGCGATCATCGCGGCGTCCTCGAGCGCCAGTGGTCCACCAAGGTGTCCGGCCAGGAAGTGCGCGACCGTGCGCCGGTAGCCTGGGTCCTCGTACAGCCACGAGTGTCGCCCGCCCTTGACCCGCAGGGTCTCGACTGACGCCGGGCTCACGTCGTCCGCGCGACCATCCCGCGCGGCCTGAGCCAGGCGATCCATGTGGCCGACCGGGACCACGCCGTCGTCGTCCCCGTGGACGAGCAGGACCGGCCCGCGATAGCGGCCGATCGCCACGCTGGCGCTGATGTCCTCCACGGCGTGCCCGCGGGGATGGAGGTAGACCCGGGTCGTGAGCCAGGCCAGCGGCACGGCGATCGGGCCCGGGATCGGCAGGTTGGCGATGCGGAACGTCTCGCGCGTCAGTCGGTAGGGATCGGCCGGTCCCGAGATCGCGACGAGGGCCGCCACCCGATCGTCGGCGGCGGCCGCCAGTATCGCCCCGACCGCGCCCATCGAGTGACCCATGACAGCGCCCTGGGTCACTTCGTCGCGATCGATCAGCGCACGGAACGCGGCCAGGGCGTCCAGCCCGAACTCGCCGGCGCTCAGGGGCAGCGCCTCGGCGGGATTCTCGCCGTTGCCGCGGACGTCGATGAGCAGGCAGTGGAACCCGGCGGCATGCAGGAACCGCGCGTTCGGCAGGTTCCGATCCCGAGCCGACTCCCAGCCGTGGATGAGGGCGACCCCGGGCCCCCGCTGACCGCCACGGGCCGGGATGAACCATGCCGGCAGCTCCAGGTCCCCGGAGCGGACGATGATCGACTCGTACGGCATCCCGAGGTCCGTCGGCGTGTGGGTCGGCGGCAGTCGGCGCGGATAGCCGGCCCGGACGCGATACGCGAGCGCAAAACGATAGGCCAGCCCCAGCGGAGCGGCGGCGGCGGCCGCGGCCAGGCCGAGTCGGCGAACGGATCCCATGCCTACAAGGGGACGGCACGACCGGTCGACCTGTCAAGCGTGGTCAGTTCGCCTCGCTACACTTGGCCCGTGGCCAAACGAGATCCGCACGACGTCCTGGGTGTCACCCGTGGTTCGACGCCCTCGCTCATCAAGGCCGCCTGGCGACGTTTGGCCCGGACCAACCATCCGGACCTGACCGGCGACGACCCCGCGGCGTCGAGTGCGGCGACGAGACGGATGGCCGAGATCAACGACGCCTACGCCGCGCTGACCCGCGAGGCCGAGCGAGACCGCCGAGAGGCGGCCGGCGAGCGGGCGGAATTCGGCGAGGAGCCGATCCGCCGCGGAGGCCCACCTCGACCTCGGACGGGTCGCCCGGTCACGGGACGGGTGGACATGTCCGGCACGTATCAGCCGCGGAACCAGACGACCGCCAGGGAGGCCCGGAACGGCTCGCCCATGCCCGGCGCCCGGGCCGGTGCCTCCGCAGGCTCTACCATCGAGGACTCGGCCGCCAACCTGCGCGGTCAGCCGCCGATGCGTGGAGAACGAGTCCGCTCGGAGGCGCCCAGGGCATCCACCCCGACCGGCCCGATGGTCCGTGACCAGGTGGCGCACTTCCGTCGACCCGCGCCGCCGAGCCTCGACGCGGCACGCGGTCACGTCATCGAATTCGGCAAGTTCCACGGCCATTCCCTGGGCGACATCGCGGCCTTCGAGCCGTCATACATCGACTGGGTCGTCAGCACGGTGACGCGGGATCCTGAGCTTGTCTCGGCCGCGCGGGTCATTCAGGCGGAGATGGACGAACAGGGGATCGCGCGGCGCGCCCATGCCCTGCCGGACCGGTCCAGGTCGACCGTCTAGCCGCGCCAGAACGCGGGACCGCCCCCCGAAGACGCCGGGGCGCGGTCCACGCGCGATGCCAGAAAAGCGTGAGCGATGAGCGCTGCCGTCCCGACGGTCTACCGGGCCCGATGGCCGAAAGATCCGGTTACTCGGCTCGTGATCCGGATCCGGGATCCCTTCCTCGAACCTCCTCGAGAAAGCGTCCGGTTCCTGATCCGTGACCGACGCCCCGGGTGAGTCCCAGTTGGATCGCGGGTCGGCGTGAGCAGAACCCTACGGCGGATCCCGTAGAGCGGGCAATGGTCCCTCGGTCCCGTCCGGGCATGGTCGATGGTCGGGCGCACGGACGCACCGACCGGGACGCCTGTACCAGGTGCCGGCATGCACCAGGCGCGAACCGGGCAGGCGCCGGCCGTCGTCGCGGCACGTCTCATCGGCCTCCCGTACCCTTGCCGGCGTGTCCCACCGGATCGTTTTCGCGCTGGCGGTCGCCATCGTCCTCGCGAGCGCGGGTTGCGGTGCGAGCTCAGTGGCCTCGTTCTCGCCGTCCGGTCCGTGTTTGGCGGACGGTTCGGCGCCGGGCGCATACCCGGATCTGGAATCGCTCGTGCCCACGAGCTACGAAGGGCGCGCCCCGGACAAGCTCGACTCGGGGCGCAACTGCACGAAGGCCAACCTGGGTGCCCTGGCCGACGCCGGCTTCGCCGAGGTCCGGTTCGCCGGCGGGACCTGGGACCTTGGAGGCTACCGGGCGGCGGCCCTCGTCGTGTTCGAGGCGCCCGGACTGACGGCCGACCACGTCGCCCGGTTCTACGAAGCCAGTGCCCGGGCCGCCAACCGGACGAAGGTCACGGGCGTCTCCGACCCGTTGCTTGCCGGGCGTCCTGGCCACCGCCTGGACAGCCTGACCGGCGAGCGACTCCAGACCGTGATGGTCTGGCCGGCGGCGACCACGGACCGGGTCAACGTCGTGCTCACCAACGATCTGCCCGATCCCAAGATCGATGCCGCCGTGGCGGCCTTCGGCGGCGACTGACGACCGTCTCGGTCGCGGGAGCGGTCGTGGGCTCGCGACGCAGCCCGGTGCTACAGTCGACCGCATGACGGATCGGTCGAGGCCCGATGGGAGCGGCGATACCGCCGCCTCCGCGCCGCGAACCGCCTGGGAGATCGAGCGACTCAGGCCCGCACTCGGCCGCGCGCCGGAGCGCCGGGAGCGCTTCTCCACGATCAGCGACATGCCCATCGAGCGGCTCTACGGGCCGTGGTCCCTGCCCGACGACACCGACGACCGGATCGGGTTTCCGGGCGCGCCGCCGTTCACCCGCGGCATCCACCCGACCGGCTATCGAAGTCGCCGCTGGACGATGCGCATGTTCGCCGGGTTCGGTGCCGCGGAGGACACGAACGCCCGGTTCCACCAGCTCCTGTCCGCCGGGCAGACCGGCCTCTCGATCGCCTACGACATGCCGACCCTGTATGGCTACGACACCGACGATCTCGAAGCGGAAGGAGAGTTCGGGACCTGCGGCGTGGCGGTCTCCAGCCTCGCCGACATGGAGGTCCTGCTCGCCGGCCTGCCGCTTGACCGGGTCAGCACGTCGATGACGATCAACTCGCCGGCGGCCCCGATCTGGGCGATGTACATCGTCGCCGCCGAGAAGGCGGGCGTCCCGCGCGATCGACTCGAGGGCACGACCCAGAACGACATCCTGAAGGAGTTCGTGGCGCAGAAGGAATTCCTGTTCCCGCCCGAACCGTCCATGCGCCTCGTCACGGACACGATCGAGTTCGGGACACGCGAGATGCCGCGCTGGAACACGATCTCGATCAGCGGCTATCACATCCGGGAAGCGGGCTCGACCGCGGTCCAGGAACTGGCCTTCACGATCGCCGACGGGATGGCCTACGTCGAGGCGGCGCTTGCGCGCGGCCTGCGGATCGACGACTTCGCCCCGCGGCTGTCGTTCTTCTTCAACAGCCACTCGGATTTCTTCGAGGAGATCGCGAAGTTCCGGGCCAGCCGCCGGATCTGGCACGACCTGATGACGAAGCGCTACGGCGCCGAGAACGAACGGAGCGCCTGGATGCGCTTCCACACCCAGACCGCGGGCGTGTCCCTGACCCCGCAGCAGCCGCTCAACAACCTTACCCGGGTCGCACTCCAGGCCCTGGCCGGCGTGCTCGGCGGGACGCAATCGCTCCACACCGACGCCTACGACGAGGCGCTCGCCGTGCCGACCGCGGAGGCCGCCCTGCTGGCCCTGCGCCAGCAGCAGATCATCGCCGAGGAGAGCGGGGTGGACGCCACGGTTGATCCCCTTGGCGGGTCATGGTTCGTGGAGGCGCTGACCGACGAGACCGAGCGCCAGGTCTGGCGCTACCTCGACGAGATCGATCGCCGCGGGGGCATGGTCGCGGCCATCACCGAGGGCTACCCCCAGCGCGAGATCGCCGATGCGGCCTACCGCTACCAGCGCGAGTTCGACGCCGGCGAGCGGCGGGTCGTCGGGGTCAACGCCTATGTCGATGCGAGCGAGGAGATGCACGTGCCGGTCCTCGCGGTCCCGCCGGGATCCCTGGAACGCCATCTGGAGCGACTGGAGCGGACGCGCCGAGAGCGGGACAGCGCGGCAGTCCAGGCCGCCCTGGCCGGTCTGCGCGAGGCGGCGGCATCGCCCGGCACGAGCGCGACCAACCTGATGCCGCATTTCATCCGGTGCGCCGAGGTCTATGCCACGCTCGGCGAGCAGTGCTCGGTCCTGCGCGGGGTCTTTGGCGAGTACCGGGAGCCGGTCGCCGTCTGATCCGATCCGTGGTCGCCGGCCCCGCTACCATGGGGTCATGTACCTCGATGCGATGGAATTCCTCGAAGAAGAGCGCGACGCGTGGGCCCCGTACGAGACGCTCGCCGACCTGACGGACGCGCAACTCACCCAACCGGTGGCGGACGCGCACGGCTGGTCGGGCCGGGACCTGATCGCCCACATGCTGGCCTGGCAGGGGACGGCCCTGGACGCCGCCCGCGAACTGGCGGTCAACGAGACGAGCGCCACGATCGTCCGGATGCACGCCGACTGGGAGGCGCGCGGGGGCGAGGTCGTCAACGACGAGATCAACGCGACGTGGGGGACCCTGCCGATGACGG
>JACCVB010000027.1 GCA_013698385.1 Chloroflexota bacterium | reverse complement strand
CGGTCGCGACGGCGTAGTAGACGTTCCCCGCCGGACTCGCGTAGGCGTGGCCAAGGTCCACCAGCCGCTCGGCGAGTTCGAGCATCTCCGGGATGTGGTCGGTGGCGCGCGGGAAGACGTGCGCCGGCAGGATATTCACGGCAGCCTCGTCGGCATGGAACGCCGCTTCATAGGCGTCCGCGATCTCCGCGCTCGACTTCGATTCGAGGCCCGCCGAGACGAGCATCCGATCCTCGCCGCGATCGAAACGTTCGTCGCTCAGGTGGCCGACGTCGGTGATGTTCTTCACGTGGCGGACGGATAGGCCGTGAACGCGGCCCGCGCCACCCGCTCGAACAAATCTCCGGCGACGTGCCCTAACGCTGATCACCACGGGTCGTTATCCCAGCAGAGGCCTCTCAGGCTGAGCATCGTTCCCCCGGCGGTGTGCCCCTGGAGGCCTCATCTCCTGTCCGGGAGCACCGCGCCAAAGGGACGTCCGGATGGGCCGGCCCGCGGTCGCCCGTATACTCCGGCGGATGCGTCGCCGGACCCGGATCGCCCTTGTCGCCCTCCTCGTCCCGGTCGTTGCGACCGTGCTGGTGGCCGGGTGCCGTCCCAGCGCTCCCGCGGCGCCCGCACCCAGCACGGCACGGATCCTGCTCGGCGCCCCGACCACCCTTGACCCGGCGGCCCAGGGCGATGCCGGCAGCGCGGCCGTCACGGCGCAGCTGTTCGAAACCCTGACGACCTTCGACACGGACCGCGAACTGCAACCCGCGCTGGCGGCGTCCTGGCAGGTCCAGGACGGCGGTCGCAGGATCGTCTTCCTGCTGCGTCCCGACCTGTCCTTCTCCGACGGTTCCCCCCTGCGCGCCTCGGACGTCGTGCGCAGCTGGTTGCGCCTCCTGGATCCGGGGGCGCCGTCGCCCCTGGTCACGCTCCTGCTCGACGTCCAGGGCGCCAACGACTACCTGCAGGGCACCGGCCAGTCGAGTGACGTCGGACTCCAGGCCGACGATGCCACGGGTGCCGTCACCGTCACGCTGACCCGGCCCGCGGCGGACTTCGTGGCCGTCGTCGCCGGGCCGTCCTTCGGCGTCGTGCCGCCCGGCCTCGGCACGGATCCAAAGCTCCTCCAGCCCGGTCCGTCCTTCGTCGCGAGCGGCGGCTACGTCCTGTCCGGTGCCACCGCGGACGGACTCACCCTGACGGCGAACCCGCACTACTGGGACGGCCCACCGGCCATCGGCGAGATCACCCTCGTCGGCGACTTGGGCGGCGCGAGCAGCGTGCAGGCCTTCGCCGACGGCAAGCTCGACTACGCCCCGATCGGCGACGCGTCGGCCTCCTGGATCGCATATGACCGCGACCTTGGGCCGCAGCTGCGGGCGGTCGCGTCGTTGTCCACGGAGTACTACGGCTTCGATACGCGCAAGGCGCCATTCGACGACGTCCGCGTGCGCCAGGCTTTCGCCGCCGCGATCGACTGGCGACGCATCGCCAGACTTGCCCTGCCAGAGCCGAGTGGCGTGGCAACCTCCATGGTCCCGCCCGGGATCCCCGGTCGGAGCGACCGCGACGTCCTCCCGAAGTACGACCCGGCGGCGGCCCGGACGCTCCTGGCCGATGCCGGGTTCGCGGGCGGGAGGGGCTTTCCGGACGTGACGCTGCTCACCGGCGGCACCGGCTACGACGAGGCGATCGTCACCGAGTTGAAGCGCGAGCTCGGCGTGACGGTCCGTTCCGAGGTGATGGACTTCACGGCGTACTTCGACCGGCTCGCGACGGACCCACCGGCGATGTGGGCCCTCGCTTGGGTCGCGGATTACCCGGGGCGCAACGACTTCCTGGGCATCCTGCTCGGGACCGGCGCGTCCAACAACTACGGTGGCTGGAGCTCGCGCGAATTCGATGCGGCCATCGCCGAAGCGGGATCCGGCGCCGACGAGGCGACGACCGCGGCCGCCTTCGATCGGGCGGAGGACATCGTCGGGCGCGATGCACCGGTGATCCCGATCGCCTACGGGACGGGCTGGGCGCTCGCCCGGGATGGCCTGCTGGGGGCCGGCCAGAACGGTCTCGGCATCCTGCGCCTGGCCGGACTGGCGTGGTCGGAATGATCGGTTCGCGCGTCGCGCTGCACCTGCGGTCGTTCCTCGTGATGTTCATCGTCGCGGGCTCCGCCCTCGGCCTGCCGAGCGCCGTTCGCGCAGCGGAGCCCACGTTCGGTAAGCCGACGATCGATGCCGGATTCGGCAAGGGCGTGGAACTCACCCAGCC
>JACCVB010000017.1 GCA_013698385.1 Chloroflexota bacterium | reverse complement strand
AAGATGACCCGCTCGGCTAGCTTCCTGCCGATGCCCGGGATCGCGACCAGAACGGCCTGGTCGCCGGTCATGATCGCCAGTTGGAGGTCTGGCGTCGCGCGCGAGCCAACGATCGCGAGCGCCACCTTGGGTCCCACGCCAGTCACGGTGAGCAGCAGGTTGAAGAAGCCGAGCTCCTCCGCATTCCGAAATCCGTAGAGGGCTTGGAGGTCCTCGCGAACGAGGTGGAAGGTGTGGAGCTTGAGCTTGCCGCCCGGCACGGCCGTGGCCAGGATCGCCGGCGCGGCAAACACGCGATACCCGATCCCGCCGACCTCGATGACCAGCGAATCGGCCGTGATCGCCCCGACGATCCCCTCCACCGACGCGATCATGTGGCGTCTACGACGCGCAGCGCTTGGCGGCGCGCTTGGCCGCCTTCTCGACGGCCCGCTCCCGGACCAGGGCCTCGTGCACGGCCCGCTCGTAGGCCGTGCCGCCGCGGGTGATCGGGGCGATCGCCGCGCGATCCATGACCGCGGCCGTCGCGGCCCCGATGGCCCCGGCCGTATTCAGCGCCCAGACCGCGATCGCCAGCGCGTCCGCGGCATCGTCCGGCCGCGGCAGTTCGCTCATGCCCAGCACGACCTGGACCATCCGCTGGACCTGCGCCTTGTCCGCACCGCCATGCCCCGCGATCGCCGATTTCACTTCGTTCGGGGTCGCCTCCCGAACCGCCACCCCATGCTGTGCGGCGGCCAGCAAGACGACCCCGCGCGCCTGCCCCACGGCGAAGGCCGTCTGCACGTTCTTCGAAAAGAACAATCGCTCCACGGCCAGCACGTCCGGCTGATGCCGCGCGAGCAACTCCCCCACCAGCGCGTGGATCTCCAGCAGCCGCTCAGGCAACGATCGATCGGGCGAAGTCACGAGATAGCCGTGGTCCACTTCCCGCACCCGCCCGCCGGACGCGTCCACGATCCCATAGCCCATCGCTGCGGTCCCTGGGTCGATGCCCAGGACGATCACCCGGCGACCTCGGCGTAGACCTCTTCGGGGATGTCGAAGTTGGCGGTCACCCGCGACACGTCGTCGAGGTCCTCCAGGAGCTCCACGAGCCGCAGCGCCTGGCGCGCCTTCGATGCGTCCAGCTCGACCGTCTGCTTGGCGACCATCGTGGCCTCGGCCGAGTCGACCGGGACGCCCGCGCCTTCGAGCGCCTTCCGGACGGCCTCCAGCGACCCTGGCGAGGTGTAGACCTCGATCGTCTCCTCGTCGTCGGTGTCGACGTCCTCGGCGCCTGCGTCGATCGCGGCCAGGGCCACCTCGTCGGCATCCACTCCGGAGCGCGGCACGGAGATCAGCCCGCGCGGCTCGAACTGCCAGGCGACCGCGCCAGAACCCGCCAACTGGCCGCCGCTCTTGGCGAACATGGATCGGACCTCGGCGGCGGTCCGGTTTCGATTGTCCGTCTGGGCTTCCACGAGCACGGCCACGCCGCCCGGACCGTAGCCCTCGTACACGATCTCCTCGAACTGCTCGGCGTCGCCGCCCCCGGTCGCCTTGTCGATCGTGCGCTTGATGTTGTCCGCGGGCATGTTCACCGCGCGCGCCTTTTCGATCGCCAGGCGCAGTCGATAGTTACCGTCCGGGTCGCCGCCGCCGGTTCGGGCAGCCACGCTGATCTCGCGCGCGACCTTCGTGAACAGCGCCCCGCGCCTGGCATCCGTGATGCCCTTGGCGCGCTTGATCGTGGACCACTTGCTGTGACCTGACATCGCGAGCCGGAGTATAGCCGACTATCATGGCCGAACCCCAGGAGGATCGCCCCGCCGATGACGATGAAGTCCGTCGATCTGCCCCACCTCCGCAGCGTCGTCCTGGCCGGCAACGCCGGTGCCGGGAAAACGACGCTCGCCGAGCAGCTCCTGTTCATGGCCTCCGCCATCCCGCGGCTGGGCCGGGTCGACGACGGGACCGCCCACCTCGATTTCGAGCCTGAGGAGCAGAAGCGCAAGGAGTCGCTCAGCCTGGCGGTCGGCACGTTCGAATACGAAGGCACGCGCATCTCGCTGGTCGACACGCCGGGCTACCCGGACTTCATCGCGGACATGATCGAAGGTTTCGCCGCGGCCGACGGCGCCCTGTTCGTGATGGACGCATCGGCGGGCGTCGGGGCGGGGCTTGAGGACGCGGTCGCCATCGGCCGGGCCACGAACACGGCGGCCTGCTTCTTCATCAACAAGTGCGACCGGGAACACGCCGACCCGACCGCCGCCCTGGACGCGCTGCGCGCGACGTTCGGTGACAAGATCGCGCCGCTCCAGCTGGCGATCGGCGCCGGCGAGTCGTTCAGCGGCCACGTGGACCTGGTCCATCGTCGGGCCTATCGCTGGGACGGGACCGAGGAGGTCGAGATCCCGATCCCGGATGAGCTTGCCGACGAGATCGCGACACGGCGCGACCAGCTCCTGGCCGCGGCCGCCGAGGCGGACGACGAGGTCCTCATCAAGTACCTCGATGGCGAGGAGGTCTCCGATCCGGAGCTTGAGGCGTGTCTCCGCAAGGGCGTCAAGGAGAGCATCCTCGCGCCGGTCCTGGTCGGATCTGCGGCGAAGGGCATCGGCTTGCGCGGGTTGCTGGACGCGGTCGTTCGGTACCTGCCCTCCCCCGCCGACGAGCCCCCCGCGACCGTCACGGACAAGGCCGGTGCCGCGATGGAGGTGGCCGCGGACGAGGCGGGCCCGCTCCTGGTGCGCGTCTTCAAGACGACCGCGGACCCGTTCGTCGGCCGCCTGACCTACCTGCGCATCCTGTCCGGCACGCTCCATTCCCAGGCGCACGTCTGGAACACGGCACGCAACGAGGACGAGCGGATCGGCCAGCTCCTGCTGCTGCACGGCAAGGACCAGGAGGCGATCGGCGAACTCAAGGCCGGCGAGATCGGCGCGGTCTCGAAGCTCGCCGTCACCGAAACGGGCGACACGCTGTCGACCAAGGAACAGGCGTTCAAGCTGCCGCCGATCGACTTCCCCGCGCCGTCACTCGTCGTCGCCATCGAGCCGGTCACGAAGCAGGACCTGGACAAGATGGGCCCCGCCCTGCAGCGGATGCTGGAGGAAGAGCCGACCGTTCGACTCGAACGCGGCGACACGGGCGAGCAGCTCCTGCGGACGATGGGCGAAGCCCACACCTCGGTCATCATCGAACGGTTGAAGCGCAAGTTCGGGGCGGCGATCGCGACCCACACGCCGACGGTCCCCTACCGCGAGACGATCCGCGGCACGACCAAGGTCCACGGCCGGTACAAGAAGCAGACCGGTGGCCACGGCATGTTCGGGGACGTCTGGCTTGAGCTCGAGCCCAATCCCGGGGGCGGCATCGAATTCGCCGAGCGCGTCGTCGGCGGCGCCGTGCCCAAGGGATTCTTCGCCGGCGTCGAGAAGGGCATCCGCGAAGCCGCCTCGGAAGGGGCGCTGGCCGGCTATCCCCTGTCCGACATCAAGGCTACGCTCTATGACGGTTCGTTCCACCCGGTCGATTCGAACGAGCTGTCGTTCAAGATCGCCGCCTCGATCGCGCTCAAGGACGGCGTCCACCAGGCCAAGCCGGCGCTTCTCGAGCCGATCATGAACGTGGAGATCCGGGTCCCGGATCGGTACATGGGCGAGGTGACCCGGGACCTGAACGCGAGGCGTGGCCGGGTCGTGGGCCTGGACAGCGACGGCTCCGTGCAGATCATCACGGCGCAGGTGCCCCAGGCCGAGCTGTTCAGCTACGCGACGGAACTGCGCTCCCTGGCCCACGGGCGCGGCTCGTTCACGGCCACGCCGGACCACTACGACGATGTGCCCGGTCACGTCGCTGAAAAGGTGATCGAGGCGCACCGCAAGGAGCTCGAGGCCGCTGGCGGGCATGGGGGCGGCCACTGAGCGCGACGGCCGGCTCGGGGGACGCCGGTGTGCCGGCGCGCGAGATCCGTTCGGGGATCATCGTGACCTCCGGTGGCCCGCGCGAAGCGGCCGAGCTGGCCGCCGAGGCCGAGGCCGCGGGCTGGGACGGCGTGTTCACCTGGGATGGCATCGCCCTGGGCCCGATGGACATCTACGACCCGTGGGTCACGATGGCGGCCATGGCCATGCGCACGTCGCGCGTCCGACTCGGGGCCGTCATCACCCCGCCGTCGCGCCGACGGCCATGGAAGCTCGCGCGCGAGACGATGACGCTCGATCGACTGTCGGACGGGCGGCTGGTGCTGCCCGTGGGCCTGGGTGCGCTGGACGATGCGGCGTTCGGCAACGTCGGCGAGGCGACCGAGGCGCGGGTCCGGGCCGAGCGCCTGGACGAGAGCCTGGCCATCCTCGATGGCCTGTGGAGTGGCGAACCGTTCGCTTTCTCTGGCGAGCACTTCCGGTTCAAGGCGATGACCTTCCAGCCGACACCGGTCCAGCGGCCGCGGATCCCCGTGTGGGTCGTCGGGGCCTGGCCGATCGAGCGGTCCATGTCGCGTGCGGCCCGATGGGATGGGCTCATCGCGCAGGCGGCGACGGTGGATGGCGCGTTCGCCGACTGGTCGTCCGGGCAGCTGGCCGAGGCGGTCGCCTGGATCCACGAGCACCGGCCGGCCGGCGCGACGGGCCCGTACGAGGTGATCGCGCAGGGCGACACGCCGGCCGACGACCGCTCAGGGGCCTGGGGCATCGTCGAGCCGTGGGCCGCGGCCGGCGCGACGTGGTGGGTCGAGGCTGACTGGGTCCACGGCACGGTGGATGCCATCCGCCGGCGTATCGCCGCGGGTCCACCGCGACCCTAGCCTGCGGCCTTAGGGGCCCAGCGCGGCCTCGAGGGTGATGCGGCCGTCGTACAGCGCGCGACCGATGACCACCCCGGCGCAACCGACCTCGCGGACAGCGCGGATGTCGTCGTCGGACGCGATGCCCGCCGACGCGATGATCGCCCCGCGGTCCAGGGCGATGAGTCGCTGATACAGGACGAGATCCGGGCCACCGAGCGTGCCGTCGCGGTCGATGGCCGTGACCTCGAACGTGGTCACGCCGACGTCGGCGAGCGCGACAAGGACGGGCTCAACGGGCGTGCCGGGCACTCCCGGTTGCCAGCCGTGGCCGACGGCGAGGCCGTCGCGGACATCGAGGGCGACAGCGATCCGGTTCGGGCCGTGGGTAGCGACGAGGGCGCCTGCGAAGGCGAGGTCTTGGAGCGCCGCCGTCCCGATGATCGCTCGGGCGGCCCCACGATCCAGCGCCGCTGCTACGGCACCGGCCGTCCGGAGGCCGCCGGCGACCTCGACAGCGAGGCGCTCCCCCACCGCTGCAACCATCTCGGCGATGACTGGCGCGTGGCCCGACGCCCCATCCTTCGCCGCATCCAGGTCGACCACATGCAGCCAGCGAGCGCCGGCGTCCGCGAAGCGTTGCGCGACCGCGACCGGATCGTCCGAGAAGGCCGTCTCGCGGGCGAAGTCACCCTGCTCCAGGCGCACGACCCGGCCGCCGCGCAGGTCGATCGCGGGCAGGACCGCGAAGTCGCTTGCCCCATCCGTAGTAGCGTGGTAGCGTAGTAGCACGTTACAACGATAACACGGTAGGACCACCTCATGGCTGACGACTGGCGCACTCCGGACGCCGAGTCCCTGTTCACGGCGATCGGATCGCTCGACTCCCTCGCGGAGACCGAGCGCTTCTTCCGCGACCTGTGCACGCTCTCGGAGCTCCGGGACATGGCCCAGCGCTGGGCTGTCGTTCGCCTCCTCGACCAGGGCAAGCACTACGCGGAGATCTCCCGGGAGACCGGTGCCAGTACCGCGACCATCACCCGCATCGCCAGCTGGCTCCACCATGGCGAGGGCGGCTATCGGTCGATGCTCGACAAGCTCGATGCGGCCTCGCGCGCCGGCACGACGCCTTATCCGACCGGCACGGAGTCATGAGGGAACGCCTGCGGCTGGCAGTCCCGAACAAGGGCCGCATGGTCGAGCCGTCCCTGCGCCTGTTACACGACGCGGGCCTCGTGTTCGATGAGCACGATCGGAGCCTGGTCGCCCGGGTCCAGAACTACGACCTGGACATCCTGTTCGTGCGCACCAACGACATCATCGAGTTCGTGCGCGACGGCGTCGCCGACCTCGGCATCACCGGCCTCGACCTCCTGTCCGAGACCGGTGTCGAGCTCCGCCAGGTTCGCCAGCTCGGTTTCGGGCGCTGCCGGCTCACGGCCGCCGTGCCCAACGACAGCACGAGCCAGTCGATCGACGACCTCGCCGGCCTGCGCGTCGCGACGGCCCACCCGAACACGACCCGCGCCTACTTCGCGGAACGCGGCGTTCCCGTTGACATCATCCCGATCTCGGGAGCGGTCGAGGTGGCGCCCCGGCTCGGCCTGGCCGAGGCCATCGTCGATCTCGTTTCGACCGGTTCGACGATGGTCATGAACGGCCTGCGCCCGATCGGCGACGTCCTCGCCTCGGAGGCCGTCCTCGTCGCCGACCCCGCGGCAGACCTGGAACGCGGCGACGCTCTCGAGGCGATCGACACGATGCTCAGCGCCGTCATCGCCGCACGCGGTCGCAAGTACCTGATGATGAACGCGCCGGCGAGCCAGCTCGAAGAACTCGAGGCCCTCCTGCCCGCCCTTGAATCGCCGACGATCATCCCGCTCGCCCACAGCGGCATGATCGCCATCCACTCGGTCGTGGGCAGCGACGACGTCTGGAGCCTCCTCCCGAGACTCAAGGCGGCCGGCGCCTCGGGCATCCTCGTCCTGCCGATCGAGAAGATCGTCGCGTGACGGCCGAAGTCGGCTTTCGCCTGCAACGCCTGGACCTGGCCCATGTCGCGGCCGGCGATCCCGCGGCCGTCGCCCATCGCCGTGCCCTGGTCCGCCGCGGCGCCGTGCCCGACCTCCAGGTCCGCGAAGCCGCACGCGCCACCCTCGACGACGTCCATGCCCGCGGCGACGCCGCTGTCCGCGAGGCGAACGAGCGAGTCGGTGGTGGGCGGCTGGACGGCAACCTCGTCGTGGGCCCCAGGCAGCTCGCCGCCGCACGTGATGCGCTCGCCCCGGACATCCGCCGCGCGCTCGACCAGGCGATCGCGAACATCACCCGGTTCGCGCTGACCCAGGTCCCCCTGACGACCCACACGCGGATCCAGCCCGGCATCGATATCGAGCGACGCTGGTCCCCGCTTCGCTCCGTCGGCGCATACGTGCCCGGCGGCTCCGCACCCTATCCGAGCTCGCTCCTGATGACTGTCGTCCCGGCTCGCGTCGCCGGCGTCGAGCGGATCGTCGTCGCCTCGCCGGCCGATCGCGACGGGGTGAGCCACCGGGTCCTGCTCGGTGCGGCGGGACTGCTCGAGGTCAGGGCCCTGATCGTCGCGGGTGGCGCCCAGGCGATCGGTGCCCTGGCCTTCGGCCTGCCCGAAGCCGAGGTCGATCCCGTCGAGCGGATCGTCGGTCCCGGCAACGCCTGGGTCACGGCGGCGAAGATCGAGGTCAGCGCCGAGGTCGCCATCGACCTTCCCGCGGGCCCCTCGGAAGGGCTCGTCCTCGCCGCGCCGCCGGCCGACCCGCGCCGTGTCGCCCTCGACCTCATCACCCAGGCCGAGCACGGGCCGGACTCGCCGGCCATCCTCGTGACCACGGACGCCGCCTTCGCCGACGCGGTCCAGCGAGCGGTCGAGCGCCGCCTGGCGACCGCCCTCCGCCGCGATATCCTGGTTCGAGCCCTCTCCGAGCACGGCCGGATCATCCTCGCACCGGATCTCGACACGGCCATCGACTTCGTCAACGACTACGCGCCGGAGCACCTGTCCGTGGATGTCGAACCACCAGAACCGACCGTCGAGCGGCTGCGCAACGCCGGATCCCTGTTCGTCGGCGCCTGGGCGCCCGAATCGGCCGGCGACTACGCGACTGGCGCCAACCACGTCCTGCCGACCGGCGGCCTCGCGCGCTCGTCGAGCGGCCTCGGCGTCGAGGCCTTCGGCAAGTTCAGCCAGGTTCAGCGGATCACCCGCGAGGGCCTCGCCGCCATCCGCGACACGGTCACCTCCCTGGCCGAGGTCGAGGGCCTGCTGGCCCATCGCGACGCCGTCACCGAGCGCTTCCGGGAGGACGGCTCATGACCCCGACCCCGGTCACCTTCGCCTCCTCGACCGCGCCGGCGGGCTACAGCTGGGAAGCGACGGACGAACAGATCGCCGCGCGCTACGGCGTCCCCATCGAGGACATCGTGCGGTTCGATCTCAACACCTCCCCCGCCCCACCGGCACTCGCCCAGCGGCTCCTCGCAGCGGGCCGATTCGAGGCGGCGCTGTCCGAATACCCGCCCACGGACTACCGCCGACTCGTTCACGCCGCGGCGGCCCGGTACGGCGTGGGCACGGACGAGGTCCTCGTGGGCGCCGGCGCGGACGAGATCCTCGACATCATCGCCAAGGCCTTCCTGCCGGCCGGCGCCGCGGCCGTCGTGCCGACCCCGACGTATGCGATGTATCGGATCATCACCGAACAACGGGCGGCCAGCGTCCTGATCGTCCCGCGCCTCACCGCCGAGGCGGGCTACGCGCTGGATCTGCCGACCGTCCGCGAGGCGGCGAGGTCGGCGGCCGTCGTCTGGCTGTGCAGCCCCAACAACCCGACGGCAGTGCCCGAGCCCGACGGCGCGATCGAGACGCTGCTGGCCGACCTCGCGACGGACGCCGCTGTCGGCACCCGACCTGCACCCATCGTCGTGCTCGACGAGGCCTACGCCGAATTCGTCGGCCACTCGCTGGTGGGCCTGAGGGAGACCTATCCCAACCTGGTCGTCGTGCGCACCGCGAGCAAGGCCTACGCCCTCGCCGGCTTGCGGGTCGGGTTCGCCCTGGCCCGCCCAGAGGTCATCGCCCGACTGGATCCGTACCGCCCGCCCGGCTCGGTCTCGACCGTCTCGGTCACGATCGTGACGGAGGCGCTCCTGGACCCCGGCGTCCTGGAGGCGAACCTTGAGCGCGTGACCCGTGAGCGGACGCGTCTCTCCGACGGCCTGACGGCGGCCGGCTGGTCCGTCGGCCCCTCGGTCACGAACTTCGTGCTCGTCGACTTCGCCAGCCCGGAGCGCGCCGCCGCCGTAGCGGAAACCCTGCTTCGACGGGGGCTCGTACCACGCACCTTCGGCGCAACGCACCCTCTGGCCGGCCACCTGCGCCTGACCGTGCGCGACCCCCACGAGAACGACCGACTGCTCGACGCAGCCCACGCCATCGAATCGGAGCTCCCGACATGACGACCCCCCTCGGCACCATCGAAGTCGGCCCACGCGAAGGTCGCCGGATCACCGTGGCGCGCACCACGCGCGAGACGGAGATCACCGTGACCCTCGGCCTCGACGGCGAGGGTCACACCTCGATCGCGACCGGCATCGGCTTCTACGACCACCTGCTCGGCTCGTTCGCTCACCACGGCCTGTTCGACCTCGCCATCCACGCCGACGGCGACCTCCACGTCGACGAGCACCACACGGTGGAGGACGTGGCGCTCGTCCTGGGATCGGCTCTGGCGGAGGCGCTCGGCGACCGATCCGGGATCCAGCGCTTCGGGAACAGCACCGTGCCCATGGACGAGTCGATCGCGACGGCGGTCATCGATGTCGGCGGCCGGCCGTATTCGGTCATCGACCTGCCGTTCCTCGGCGAGCGAACGGGCGGGCTGCCGCTTCAGCTGGTCGAGCATGCGCTGGAGTCGTTCGCGCGGACGGCCGGCGCGACCCTTCACCTGTCCGGGCACGGCCGGAACGACCATCATCTGGCCGAGGCGGCGTTCAAGGCGCTCGGTCGGGCGCTGCGCATGGCATGCGAGGC
>JACCVB010000010.1 GCA_013698385.1 Chloroflexota bacterium | reverse complement strand
GTGCCGGCCTCGTCGTCTTCGCGCTGGAAGAGCGGCGATCCATCCAGGTCGCACCGCCCGTTCACCCGGGGCGGGTTCGACTTCTCGTTGTAGACGTGACCCGAGGCCTTGCACACCCAGCGACCGGACAGCCGCCGGACGAGCTCGTCCGAGGGCACCTCGATGCTGATCGCGCGATCCACCCGGGACCCACGCTCGGCGAGCGCGGCGTCGAGGGCCTGCGCCTGGGGCCGATTTCGCGGAAAGCCGTCGAGGATGACGCCGTCCGCCGCATCGCGCTGGGCCAGGCGGTCGAGCAGCATCCGGATCGTGATGTCGTCCGGCACCAGCTGGCCGCGCTCCATGTAGCGGCGGGCCTCCAGGCCGACCGGAGATCCATCGCGTACGGCGGTGCGGAACAGGTCGCCCGTGGCGACATGAGGGATCCCGAGACGGTTCGCAAGGATGTCCGCCTGAGTGCCCTTCCCGGCGCCCGGAGCGCCGAGCAGGACGACCACGGTCACCGGATGAAACCCTCGTAATTGCGCATCATCAACTGGGCTTCGATCTGCTTCATCGTCTCGACGACGACCGACACCACGATGAGCAGGCTCGTCCCGCCGAGACCGATCGCACCGAGGTCCGGGAAGGCCAGGCCGACGAGTGACGGCGAGACCGCGACGATGGCCAGGAACAGCGCCCCGGCGAAGGTGATCCGGGTGACGACCCGGGCGAGATAGTCCTGGGTCGGCCGGCCCGGCCGGATGCCCGGGATGAACCCGCCGTTCTTGCGCAGCTGTTCCGCCGTCTCGTCCGGCTTGAAGGTGAATGCCGTGTAGAAGTAGGTGAAGCCCATCGTCAGGAAGAAGTAGATGACGATGTACAGGATCGAGTTCGGGTTGAAGAAGGCCACGATGCCGCGTGCCGCACTGGCCACGATCTCCACCTGCGAGCCCGTGAAGTACGAGGCCAGCTGGGTCGGGAAGAGCAGGATGCTCACGGCGAAGATGATCGGGATCACGCCGGCCTGGTTGACCCGCAGAGGCAGGAACGTCTGACCGCCCTGGTACATCCGCCGGCCGCGGACCCGGCTGGCGTACTGGATGGGGATCCGCCGCTGCCCCTCCTGGATGTAGATGATCACAGCCACGGCCGCGATCGCGACCACCCCGAACGCGACGAACGAGGCGATATTCGGATTGGCCACGAAGGTCCGGATGGCGCTGGGTGCCTGACTGACGATACCCGCGAAGATGATGAAGCTGATGCCGTTGCCGATCCCCCGCTCGGTGATCAGCTCGCCGACCCACATGAGCGCGATCGATCCGGCAGTCAGGGTGGCGATCTGGGTCAGGGTGTCAAAGCTGGCGAGGTCGAACGTGCCGGTCAGCACGTTCTGGGAGTTGAGCAGGGCCAGGAAGCCATACGACTGGAGCATGGCCATCGGCACGGTCAGGTAGCGCGTGTACTGGGTGATCTTGTTGCGGCCGTACTCCCCTTCCCGACTGAGGGCCTGGAGGGAGGGCACGACGCCCTGCATCAGCTGCATGATGATCGAGGCATTGATGTACGGGTTCAGGCCGAGGGCGATGACCGAGAAGTTGGACAGTCCGCCACCTGAGAACAGGTTGAGCAGGCCGAACAGCGGGTTGCCCTCGAGGAACGCCGCCAGCTGCCCCTTGTCGACGCCCGGGACCGGCACGGCGGCCAGGAACCGGAAGACGATCAGGAGCGCCAGGACGATCAGGATCCGGCGCCGGATATCCGGCGCGCGGAAGGCGTTGAGCAGGGATTCGAACACGGGGAGCTAGGCGTCGTCGGCGGAGGTCGTCTCGGCGTCGCCGGACTCCGCAGGGGTGGCCTGGTCGATCGCGGCGTCGTTCGGTGGCTCGTCGGCCGGCGTGGGCTCGTCCCGTGCCGGCTCGTCCAGGCCGATGGCCTTCAGGGGTGCCGTCGGCATCTCGAGGACGTTGACCGAGCCACCGGCCGCCTCGATCTTCGAGCGAGCCGAGGCGGTGAAGGCGTCGGCGACGACGAAGAGTGCCGCGGTCAGCTCGCCATTCCCCAGGATCTTGAGCGGCTTGTTGAGGGTCCGCACGAGCCCGACGGCCCGCAGGATGTCCTGGTTGACCGTGATCTGGGCGGACTTCGCGGCCTTGCCCTTCGACTTCGGGGCCGCCTCAGCGGGCTCCATCTCGAATGCACCGCGCTCCACGGCGGCCGAGATGGCGCCGATGTTCACGACCTCGTATTCGATCCGGAAGCGGTTCTTGAAGCCGCGCAGTTTGGGGATGCGCATGTGCAGCGGCGTCTGGCCGCCCTCGAACCAGGGCGGGATGGAGCCGCCGGCACGAGCCTTCTGGCCCTTCGTGCCGCGGCCCGCCGTCTTGCCCTTACCGGCGGCGATGCCGCGACCGACTCGGATGCGGTCCTTGCGCGACCCTTCGGCCGGGCGCAGATCGTGGAGTTTCATGCCTTCTCCTGTGCCTCGCTCTCGGCGATCTCCTCGACCGTCACGAGGAAGCGGACCTGGCGGACCATCCCGCGCGTGGCCGGGTTGTCGGCGACGGTGCTGGTGGTCCCGATCCCGTGCAGACCGAGCGCCCGAACGGTCGCCCGGTTGCGGGCGATATGGCTGATGGTGCTCTTGGTCTGGGTGACCTTCAACTTACCGGCCATCAGCCACCTCCATCGTCGGTGCGGGCTGACCCGGGATCCGGCTGACGAGCTTGACCCCGCGCCGGGCGCCGAGCTCCTCGGCCGAGTGCAGGCTGCGCAGCGCCTCGATCGTGGCCCGGGTCACGTTGACCGGGTTCGTGGAGCCGTGGGTCTTGGACAGGATGTCGCGGACACCGGCCGCCTCCAGGACGGCCCGGACGGCTCCCCCGGCGATGACGCCAGTGCCCTGGCTGGCGGGCTTCAGCAGGACCCGACTGGCGCTGAACTGCATGCGCACTTCGTGGGGGATCGTGGTGCCCACCATCGGGATGCGGATCAGGTTCTTCTTTGCGTCCTCGACGCCCTTGCGGATCGCCTCGGGCACTTCGCCGGCCTTGCCGAGCCCGGCTCCGACGTGACCGGCGCCGTCCCCGACGACGATGATCGCGCTGAAGCTGAAGCGTCGGCCGCCCTTGACGACCTTGGCCACGCGATTGATCTGGACGACGCGCTCCTCGAGCGCGAGCTTGTTGGGGTCGATACGTGCCACGGAGGCTCCTTCCGATCAGAAATCGAGGCCGGCGTCACGGGCGGCATCGGCGAGCGACTTGATCCGCCCGTGGTACCGAAACCCGGCTCGATCGAAGACGACGCGCTCGACACCAGCGGCTTTGGCCCGCTCGGCGACGAGTCGACCGACGACGGCGGCCTCCTCCGACTTGGTCGAGCTGGCGCCCTTGAGCTCCTTCTCGACCGTCGAGGCGGCAGCGAGCGTCCGTCCGGACGCATCGTCGATGACCTGCGCGTAGATGTGGTTGAGGCTGCGGAAGACCGCCAGGCGTGGACGCACCTCGGTACCCGCCATGTGAAGGCGGATCCGATCGTGGCGCTTGCGTCGGGCGGCGCCGCGGGTGGCGACCTGCGTCATCGTGTCATGTCCTTCGTCCGTCGATCATTTCTTGCCGCCGATCTTGCCGGCCTTGCCGGCCTTGCGGCGGATCCGTTCCCCGGCATAGCGCACGCCCTTGCCCTTGTACGGCTCGGGCTTGCGGGTGGAGCGCACGCGGGCCGCGATCTGGCCGACGAGTTCCTTATCGATGCCGACGACCGCGAGGCGGGTCGGGTTCTCGAGTTCGAAGCTGATGCCGTCGGGCGGGTCGATCTCGATCGGGTGGCTGTAGCCGAGGTTGAGGGTCAGTTTCCGGCCGCTGAGCGCAGCACGATAGCCGACACCGGTGATCTCGAGGCCCTTGCGGTAGCCGTCGGTCACGCCGACGACCATGTTGCTGACGAGGGTCCGGGTCAGGCCATGGAGCTGCTTGTGGGTCTTCTGCTCGGTCGGGCGGGTGACCACCAGGGTCCCGTCCTCCCGGCTGACCGTGATGTCCGGGTGGAGCGAGCGGCGGAGCGTGCCCTTGGGCCCGCTGACCGTCACGTTGCGACCGTCGATGGTCACGTCCACCGTGGCGGGGATGGCGATGGGCAGGCGTCCGATGCGCGACATGGTCGATCCGCCTACCAGACGAACGCGAGGACTTCGCCGCCCAGCTGCGCCTGTCGCGCCTGCTGGCCGGTCATGATCCCCTGGCTCGTGCTGACGATGACGATGCCGAGACCGCCGAGCACCCGTGGGATGTCCGTCTTGCGGGCGTAGACCCGCAGGCCGGGTTTGCTGATGCGCTTGAGGCCGGACACCACGGGCACCTTGCCGTCGACATATTTGAGGGTCAGGCGCAGGACCGCCCCGGGTCCTTCCTGCTCCTCGCTGACTTCGGCGATGAAGCCTTCGTCCTTGAGGATGCGGGCGATCTCACGCTTGGTCCGGGACGCGGGAACGACCACTT
>JACCVB010000002.1 GCA_013698385.1 Chloroflexota bacterium | reverse complement strand
ATACCTCGACCCGACGCGTGTCGTGCTCCATTTCGAGATGCCGCTGGCGGAGCTCATCGTCGACTACTTCGACCAGCTCAAGAGTCGCAGCCAGGGCTACGCCTCGATGGACTACGAGGAGCTCGGCTATCGATCGGCCCACCTCGCCAAGGTGGACATCATGGTCAACGGCGAGCCGGTCGATGCGCTGTCGATCATCGTCCATCGCGAGCGCGCCCAGACCACGGGGCGCCTGCTGACCGAGCGGCTCAAGGAGCTCATCCCGCGCCAGATGTTCGAGATCCCGATCCAGGCCGCCATCGGCTCCAACGTGATCGCGCGGGAAACCGTCCGGGCGATGCGCAAGAACGTGCTGGCCAAGTGTTACGGTGGCGACATCAGCCGCAAGCGCAAGCTGCTCGAGAAGCAGAAGGAAGGCAAGCAGCGGATGAAGCGCGTCGGTTCGGTCGAGATCCCGCAGGAGGCATTCCTGGCGATGCTGCGCATGGACGAGGGCTAGGGCACCGTGGACGACTTCATCCTGCTCGCCCGCGTCCTGATCGCGGTCGGGCTGACCCTGCTCCTGGTGATGCTGCGCCTGGATTCCGAGCGGTTCGGGACGGCCGAGTACTACGAGGCGACGCGCGACGGGGAGCGGCCACGGCTGCGCCGTCGGCTGGCCTGGTACGGCCTCGGCGTCGGGCTCGTGATCGCCCTGCTGTTCCTCCATCCAGCTCCCCAGGCAGAACTGTTCCTGGGTTCGGGCAACCGGATCGGGGCCGTCCTGGGTGGGCTCGCTTACGGCGGGCTCGGGGTGGCGCAGGCGGTGGCCTTCGCGACATATCGCTACCGCCGGATCAGGTTCCCGAACACGAGCTCGTACCCCGGCGCGCTGCTGAATTCGACGGTCACCGCGTTCATCGACGAGGCGGCCTTCCGCGGGGCGATCTTCGGACTGCTGCTCTCGATCGGCGTGGACGTGCTGCTGGCGAACCTGATCCAGACACTGCTGTATGCCCTCACCACCCGGCTGGGTGCGCCCAAGCGCGATCGATATCTCCTGTTCCTGACCCTGGGCATGGGGTTCCTGGGTGGCTGGCTGACGTCCGTCACGGGTGGGATCGCGGCCTCGTTCCTGGGCCACGCGGTCACGCGGTTCGCGGTCTTCCTGGGCACGGGCCACACCGGCCAGACGATGCCCCGCGGCCGGGAGATCGAGGAGATCGAGAAGCGCCGCCGGCCACCGGAGGGCTGGCGGATCATCGGATCCAGAGAGTCGAGGGAGTCCGCCTCACGAGACCGGTGAGTGGCTGGGCGTCATCGTTGGCGGTCACGCTCAGTGACACGACCGCGATGAGCGCGCAGGGCTGGTCCTCGATCTCGACGGATTCGGCAGCAAGCCCTGCACGTTCGTGGCGCAGGGGTCACTCAGGGTGACATCGGACGGGGTCTCGGCCGCTGCGCCACCGGCAGGGTTGTACATCCATATCCCGTTCTGCGTCTCGCTCTGCCCGTACTGCGATTTCGTGGTCTACGCCGGAGCGGCGGCCCGCGGACCTCGCTCCCGGATCGCGGCCTTCATGGATGCACTCATGGTCGAGCTCGACTTGCGGGCCGACGCCCTCGACACCGCCTTCGGCGAGCCGGGCACGGCCGCCCGACCGGCGCTCGAAACGGTCTATCTCGGTGGCGGGACGCCGTCCCTCCTGCCCACCGACGCGATCGATCGACTGCTCGCGCGCGTCCGTGAGCGATTCGGGATCGAGGCGGCCGCCGAGGTCAGCCTGGAGACCAATCCCGGGCCGGATGAGCGCGGCGACCCGACGGCCCTTGCCAGGGTCGGCATCACCCGCCTGTCGATCGGGGCGCAGTCGATGGACCCGGGCGAACTGCGCCGACTCGGTCGCCGGCACCGGGCGGAGGACGTCGCCGCAGCGGTGTCGGGAGCTCGGGAGGCGGGCATCGGGTCCATCAGCGTGGACCTGCTGTACGACGTGCCCGATGGTTCGCTCGCGACCTGGATGGCGAGCCTGGACGCGGTCCTCGCGCTCGGGCCGGACCACCTGAGCCTGTACGCGCTAACCCTCGACGACCCCGTCGCGGAAGGGCTGACCGGGTCGACCGGTGATCACCTGCCGACGACCACCGGCGCGCGGCGCTGGCGCGACCGGGCCATCCCCGACCAGGATGAGGACCGCGCCGCCGGCCAGTACCACTATGCGGTCGTGACGCTGGAAGGGGCTGGATTTCGTGGCTACGAGATCTCGAACTGGGCGCGGCCCGGTCACGAGAGCCGGCACAACCTCGGGTACTGGCAGCGCCGGCACTGCGAGGCGATCGGTCCGGGAGCCCATGCGTTCGATGGCGCCACCCGGCGCTGGAACGCCGCGAGACTCGATGGCTACCTCGCCGCCCTCACCCCGAGCGCCGGTGCCCCGCCGACCCTCCCGCCCGGCGGCACCGAACCGCTGGACCAGGCCACGGCAGCCGCCGAGGCCGTGATCCTTGGCCTCCGCCTGGATACGGGCGTGCCCCTCAGCGCGGCCCGGGAACCGCCGCTCGCCGAGGCCTTTGGCTGGTCGCTCGCGGCCGAGTTGCTCGACGTGACGCCAGACGACCGGGTGGTCCTCACGACCCGCGGCCGCCTGCTCTCCAACGAACTGTTCGCGCGGCTGGTCTGATGCCTGCAGGGGTTCATCGCGCCCACTCGCGTTGACACTCTGACCGGACGACTGCTACGATGCCGTCATTCCTGTTAGCACTCTCACCTATCGAGTGCTAACCACGCGGGAGAACGAGTTTGGCGCGTCGCGTCCGTCGCACCCTCGGCCCCCTGGACCACCGATCCCAGGCGATCCTTCGGGCCGTCATCGAGGAATACGTCACGACCGCTACCCCGGTCGGCAGTCAGGCGCTCGTGGAGCGCTATGGCCTCGGCGTGTCCAGCGCGACCGTCCGCAACATCCTGGCCGAACTCGAGATGGCGGGCTTGCTGAGCCATCCGCATACAAGCGCCGGACGCGTCCCCACCGACGCCGGCTACCGCCTGTACGTGGAGTCCCTCGCCGACGCGATGCCGCTGCCCGCGGTCGAGCAACTGATGATCCGCCACCAATTCGGCCAGGTCGAGTTCGCCAGTGAACACTGGTTCCGGCTCGCAGCCACGACCCTCGCCGGCCTGACCCGAGCCGCCGGCCTCGCGACGCCGGCCAAGCCCAGGGCGGCCCATATCCGTCGGGTCGACCTCGTGGCCGTCAACGAACGCATGGCCAGCCTGATCCTCGTCCTGCGCGAAGGGTCCATCAAACAGTCTGCGGTCAGCCTGGACGCGTCCGATGCCGTGGACCAGCCGACCCTGAACCGGGTCGCCGCCCTGCTCAACGATCGACTGACCGACCTGACCGCCACGCGTGCGGATCAGGCGCTCGCCCGTCTCGGCCCAGAGGACGAGCTGGAGCGCATCGCGAGGCGTGTCGGCGAGCGGATCGTACGCATCCTGCGCGAATACGACGCGGCCGCCGTCGAGGAAGTCTTCAGCGACGGCCTGCTCAACGTCATGGCCGCCCCGGAGTTCGCCCAGAGCGACAAGCTCCGCCAGGTCTTCACCGCCCTGGAGAACCGCGCCTACCTCGGTGAACTCGTGGCGGACGTGGCCTCATCGGGCCACATCCACCTCGTCATCGGTGCGGAGAATCCACGCGCCGAGATGCACGGCGTCTCGCTCGTCCTGGCGCCGTACGGGCGACCCGGTCGGGCGATCGGCGTGGTCGGCGTGCTGGGCCCGACCCGGATGGGCTACGCCCAGGCGATCGGCACCGTGCGCTTCGTGTCCGGCCTGATGAACGAATTGGTGGATCACCTCTATGCCTGATCGCATCCGCAACCGCGCCCAGGAACGAGCTGACGAGATCGACATCTCGCCGACGACCCTGCTGGCCGAGATCGAGGCCCTCAAAGCCGAGCGTGACGCCGCCCGCAGCCAATCGGACGAGTACCTGATCGCGCTCCAGCGCGAGCGCGCGGAGTTCCTCAACTTCAAGCGGCGCACCTCGGAGGACCGCCAGCGCGATCTCGGCCTTGCCGCCGAGGACCTCATTCGCAAGGTCGTGGCCCTCGCCGACGACTTCGACCTGGCCATCGAGCAGCGTCCCGAGTCGATCGCGGCGGAACCCTGGTTCGAAGGCATCAGCGCCATCGATCGAAAGCTTCGCCTGCTGCTCGACAGCGAGGGCGTGAGCCCGATCGAGGCCTTGCCCGGCACGCCGTTCGATCCGCGCGAGCACGAGGGCATCGCCAACGTGCCGGGCAGCGGGCGCGCCGAGGGCGAGGTCGTCGAACAGGTCCGGCGCGGCTATCGATTGCGCGACCGGGTCCTGCGGCCGGCGCTCGTCGCCGTCGCGACCGGCCCATCCGATCCTTCCGATGCGACCGGCGCGCTTGGCGCGACCGGCCCGACCACCACCGACCACCGACCGAACTGACACCACCCCGGATTAGAGGAGCGAGCGACAGACATGGGCAAGATCATCGGCATCGACCTCGGAACGACCAACTCGGTCGTGGCCGTCATGGAAGGCGGAGAGCCGACCGTCATCGCCTCGGCGGAGGGCGGCCGGACCATCCCGTCCGTCGTCGCCTTCACGAAGACCGGCGAGCGCCTGGTCGGCCAGCTGGCCAAGCGCCAGGCCGTCACGAACCCGGGCAACACGGTCTTCTCGATCAAGCGATTCATGGGGCGTCGGTTCGACGATCCGGAAGTCAAGCACTCCAAGGATCTCGTGCCGTACACGGTGGAGAAGGACGGCAAGAGCGATGGCGTGGCGGTCAAGCTCGCCGACGGCAAGTCCTACACCCCGCCCGAGATCAGCGCGATGATCCTCCAGAAGCTCAAGACGGACGCCGAGGCGTATCTCGGTGAGAAGATCACCGAGGCGGTCATCACCGTCCCGGCCTACTTCGACGATACCCAGCGCCAGGCGACCAAGGACGCCGGCCGGATCGCCGGACTCGACGTCAAGCGGATCATCAACGAACCGACCGCGTCCGCCCTGGCGTATGGCCTGGACAAGAAGGGCGACGAGAAGATCGCCGTCTACGACCTGGGTGGCGGCACGTTCGATATCTCGATCCTGGAGCTCGGCGAGGGCGTCTTCGAGGTCAAGGCGACCAACGGCGACACGCACCTCGGGGGCGACGACTTCGACCAGCGCGTCATCGACTGGTTGCTGGGCGAATTCAAGAAGGACCAGGGGATCGACCTGGCCAAGGACCAGCAGGCCCTCCAGCGCCTCAAGGAAGCCGCCGAAAAGGCCAAGATCGAGCTGTCGTCGACCGCGACGACGGAGATCAACCTGCCCTACATCACGGCCGATGCGACCGGCCCCAAGCACCTCGTCGTGCCGCTCTCGCGGGCGAAGCTCGAGGATCTCGTGGTCGACCTGGTCAAGAAGACCGAGGGCCCGGTCAAGGCCGCGCTCAAGGATTCGGGGCTCAAGCCAGGCGACATCGATGAGGTCATCCTCGTCGGTGGCATGACCCGGATGCCGGCCGTCGTGGAGGCGGTCAAGGCGATGTTCGGTGGCAAGGAGCCACACAAGGGCGTCAACCCGGACGAGGTCGTGGCCATCGGTGCGGCGATCCAGGCCGGCGTGCTGGCCGGTGACGTCAAGGACGTTCTGCTGCTCGACGTGACGCCGCTGTCGCTCGGGATCGAGACCCTGGGCGGCGTCATGACCAAGCTGATCGAGCGCAACACGACCATCCCGACGTCGAAGTCGCAGGTCTTCTCGACCGCGTCCGATTCGCAGTCGCAGGTCGAGATCCACGTC
>JACCVB010000372.1 GCA_013698385.1 Chloroflexota bacterium | reverse complement strand
TGGTCGCTCATCGAAGCGCCCTGGACGGCTGCGGCATTCACGGCTGCGATCCAGAGTCGTGAGGATGCCTATGGTCCCGATCGGGCGCCGACGGTCGCCCTCTCGAATCACGACCGGGAACGTCAGGCGGGTCGGCTCGCGGCCTCGGTCGGGCGCGAGGCGGACAGCGACGCCATCGCGCGCGCCGCCGCCGTCCTCCAGTTCGGCCTCCGGGGAACGCCATTCCTGTACTACGGTGAAGAGATCGGGATGGTCGATGTCGTGATCCCGGACGACGAGATCGTGGACCCGCCGGCTCGCCTGATCGGCCCCGATTTCCCGTGGTATGACCGCTCGCGCTGCCGGACGCCGATGCAGTGGACCGCCGGCCCCGGAGCGGGGTTCACTTCCGGGACGCCCTGGCTGCGGATCGCGCCCGACACCGATGCTCGCAACGTGGCCGCCCAACGCGGTGATCCCGGGTCCGTGCTGGAGACCTACCGTCGCCTGCTGGCTGCGCGCCGGGATTCCTTGGCCCTTCGGGTCGGGCGCCATGACTGGATCGCCACCGGGCAGCGCGACGTGCTGGCGTGGAGCCGCACGGCGGGTCGCGAGCGCCGCCTCGTGGTGATCAACTTCGCCGGCTCGGACCGGGACATCGTGGTCGAGACGGCGGGCGACGCGTGGATGCCCGTCGCGGGCAGCCAGCCGGATCCGGCGCCCGTCGCCCAGGATGGACGGCTCCATCTCCGAGCCGATGAGGCCGTGATCTTCCGGCCGGCCACAGTCTGACTCGCGCGCTGAGCGCTGCTACCATGCCGTCACCCACCTCGAGCCTCGGAGCTGACGCGTGCCTCTCGATTTCCTGAAGCGCAAGAAGGGCGAGCTGCCCGGCGCGACCCCGGCCGCCGCGGCCGCAACGGGCTCCGTGGTCCTGCCCGAAGAGGTCGTCGCCCAGGAGTACCAGCTCAAGCTGTACTACGCGGGCAAGTCCAGCGAAGGCGTCCGGATGAAGACCGGCCCGGGTGCGATGGGGGAACTGCCATCGATGCTGGTCGGGCTGGCAAAGTCGGAGATCGAAGTCGTCGAGCCCCTGCCCATCGAGTTCAGCCAGGCGACGCCCACGATCGCGCGACCGTCGGAGGCGATGCAGTGGCTGAATGCGCACCACGTCCACTCGCCGATCACCCGCCACGCGCTGGTCGTCCTCGAGTCCATCGACGCGGTGGACCTGGCGTTCGATACGTTCGTGTGCTCGCTCCTCGAGGGCGAGATCGACACGAGTGGCTATCCCGAGTACAACGCGGTCGTGGGCGGCGTGGCCGCGCACTGGGACGAGGCGACGGGCGACATGGTCTGCCGCGCCGTCGTGGGCTGGGGTGGACGGGGCGTTCGCGGTGATACGGACCGCATCGGGGCCAAGTTGCTCGCCGAGCTCCTCACGAACATCCTCGCCAGTCAGTACGCGCTGGGGCTGACCGCCATCGACCGACCGGTCCCGGCCGCGGGCAGGGTCGGTCTGGTGTGCGCCCACTGCGGGTTCGCTTCCGCGCACGAGCGAGCCTTCTACTGTCTGAAATGCGGCATGCGCCTGCTGCGCGGCTGACGGCGACCTGAGCGGCCCATGCCCCTGTACGACTATCAGTGTGCCGCGTGCGGCCACAGCTTCGAGGTGATCTACGGCGTCTACGCCGATGGTCCGACGATCTGCCCGTCGTGCGGCTCGGGCCCGCTGAAGAAGGGGTTCAACGCGCCCGCCGTCCACTTCAAGGGATCGGGCTGGGCCAAGAAGGAGCGCCGCGCCACGGGGTCCGCAGGCGGGTCGAAGAGCGACGACGAGTCCGGCGGCAGCGATAGCGCGGCACCCGCGGCAGTCCAGGACGTCAAGGATGGGAAGGCGTCGAAGGACGCGCCTGACTCCGCCCGTGCCCCTGACGTCGGGGATGCCGGTGACGCCGGCAAGACGGGCAGGGCGAATCGGGATGGCCGCGTGGGCGCGAAGGATGGTCACGGGGTCGCCGCATCCACGCCCACCGCTCCGGCCCCCGCGGGGAGTGGCGACTGACCATGGCGGCGGCGTCGGACTGGATCACCCTCGCTGAAGCCCAGGCGATCCTCGGGGCGGCAAATGTGCGGTTCAACGCATCGACCATCGGCGGATGGGCACGGTCCGGGCGCCTGCAGAGCATCAAGCTCGGTGGGCGCCGATTCGTGCGCCGCGGTGAGGTGCGCGCGCTGCTGGTTCCCCCACGGCGCGTCGCGGCACGCGACCTCCAGCCGGCCTTGTTCGAGGAGCTGGCCGACTGAGCGGCAAGGTGGCGCAAGTCAAGGCGCTCGTGGAGCGCTCCCTCGTCCGGCCCCGGGTCGTGTATCTCCGAGCCGTGTTGGACACCTACGGCCAGGCCCCAGGAGGGCTGCTCGCCAACGGCCTTGCGTTCGCCGCCCTCTTCGCGACCCTTCCGATCGCGATCGTGACCCTGGGTGTGGCGGGCTGGCTGGTGGACGACCCGGCTGTGCAGGCGCAGCTCGCGGCAACCATCGGGTCGTTGTTCCCGCCGCTGAGCGACCTCGTCGACGAGGCACTCGCGAGCCTATCCGCGGGCGCGGCGCTGACATCCGTGCTGGGCGTGGTCGCCCTGATCTGGACTGTCAGTCGCTTCTTCGTCACCCTTGATGTGGCCTTCGCGCGGATCTTCACCGGACGCCCAGAGCGCGATGTCGTACAACAGACGGCGCGCGGATTCGTCTGGGTGGTCGGGTTGATCGGGACGGTCATCGCGCTGATCGTCGCTGGGGGCCTGGCTACGATCGCGGATTCCCTCTTTGCGGCACCGGAAGCCGTCCGGGCGGTCCGGGCGATCCTGTCCTCATGGCCATTCCTGCTGCTCCTGGGGATGGGTGCGACGCTCCTCGTCTACCGGACCGTGCCACACGAAGCGCCAAGCTTGGTCGTCGTCTGGCTGCCAGCGGTCGTGGCGGGCACAGGGATCGTCGTGCTCAGCCAGTTGTTCCTGTCCGTCTCATCGTTCCTGCTCGGGAGGTCGGCGCTGGCCGGTCCGCTGGCCGCCGCCTTCATCGCCCTCGCCTGGCTGTCGTTCACGTTCCAGGTGCTGCTGTATGGCGCCGCGTGGGTGAAGGTCCGAGACGATTACGAGCGGGCAGCCGACCCGTCCCTAGATTCAGGTCTGGCGGGTCCCGCAGCGGCGGCAGAAGCGAGCGGTCGCGGAGAGTGACAGCCCACAGCTGACGCATGGCTGGACGCCACCGGCTGCCCGGGCCGCTGATGCGGCCGGCGCGGTCACGACCTCTCGGGCGGATTCGGCCCAGAGCGACTCAAGGCCACCGGTCGAGGCCGCACGCCCGAACGAAGGGTTGGCCGCGGCTCGCTGATTCGGCCATTCCGGCTGGGTCGGCCACTGCGGTTCCGCCGCCACAACAGGCGAGGGCGCCGGCGAAACGGGCGCGATCGCCGGCGTGACCGGCGGCGCGTCCGGATCGGGCGCGGGAATCTCGGCTGCGTCGGGGGCGACGATGCGCCAGGTCGGTTGCATGACCACATCCGGCCGCTGACGTTCCTCTGCCGCGAAAGGCTCGGGCTCCGGCTTTGTCGCGATCGGCTCGGTCACCGCGATCGCGTCGGCCAGGCGAGGCCGCGAACGCAGACGATCGAGGAATCGAGCGCCGCGGCGCGAGCTGTCGATCGCCCGGCCATCAGCGTCGTATGCCTCATGCGCTGCGGCGGTGGCGTGGTCGATCGGCTCCTCCGCGGCGACATCCGTC
>JACCVB010000312.1 GCA_013698385.1 Chloroflexota bacterium | reverse complement strand
CCGTGGTAGGCGAAGTCCGTGCACAGCCCGCCGCGCTGACCGGTGAACGTCGTCGCGAGGCGCCACGCGAGGTCGTTCGCCTCCGATCCCGAGTTCACGTACAGCACGGTGTCGAGGCCGAGCGGGCACGTGTCAACGAGTCGCTCCGCAAGCTCGATCGCCGCGCCGTGGAGGTATCGCAAGTTCGTGTTGAGCCGTCGCCCCTGCCGGGCGATCGCCTCCGTCACGCGCGGATGCCCGTGGCCGACGCATGGCACGTTGTTGTACGCATCGAGGTAGGTCCGGCCCTGGACGTCGGTCAGCCAGATGCCACGAGCCGACGCGACGTGGATCGGCACTTCGTAGGTGAGCGGCTCGAGCGCGGGTCCAAGGACGGCGTCCCGCCGCTTGATCAGGCCGACCTCGGCGTCTCGCGCGACCCCGTCGACGCCGCCACGCTCGGCCGGCACCGCCCGCTCGGCACCGAACCGCCGCGCCGCCTCGTCCCAGCCGACGGCGAGGAGCGTCTCGATGTTTCGCCCGACCGAGGCGTTGTAGCGCTCGGCGAACGCGCGATCCTCCAACCCGAGCTCGGCGCGCCACGACGAGATCGCGATCGTCACCGCGGCGCGCGCCGCGAGCGCCTCACCGACCAACCGTAGTTCGCCATCCTCGAGGGGCGTGATCTGCTGGTAGCCGTCGAGGATCAGGCGCGACACCCGGAACAATTCGTCCGGACCGCGGTCGACCACGAGCGAATCGAGCACCGACGCAAGTTCGGTGAGGATCGTCGAGTGGCTCATGTCACCGAAGTCGACGATACCCGTGATCCTGCCCGCGGCATCGGTCAGGGCGTTGTCCACGGTCAGGTCGCCATGGACGACCTGGGCCCGGAGCGACGGCCAGAGCGGCATGACCACGGCTTCGAATCGATCCAGCGCGCGCTCCGCGAGGGACCGCTGGGCCTCGTCCCGGACCGAGCCCAGGAGCGCCCGAGCCCGGAGCGCGTGCTGGACGTCCCACACCATCGTGCGCTGCGCACTCGGGTGGAAGAAGCCGCGCAGGGCGCGATCCAGCCGCGCGGTCGTCTCGCCCCACCCGATCAGGGCGGTGTCGGACAGCTCTGCGGCGTTGACCCGTTGACGACCGGGCAGCGCGTCGTACATCCGCACGTGATGGACACCGTCGGGACCGTAAAAGCTTGCCCGCCGATCGGCTGCCATAGGCGAGTCCGTCCCGGTCCCGGGGATCCGCCAGGGCATCGCGAGCGGGAGGTCAGGGTCGACCCGAGCGGCATGCAGGACGGCGAGTGCCTCCATGTCGAGCGTGCTCGGATCCTCCGACGTGTTCGAGATCTTCATGACCGCCACCGGCCGGTCGGCGTCGTCCGCGAGGAGGAATGCCTGATCCCGCTCGCTGCCGAGATCGCGGGCGGCGTGGGCGCGCAGCCCGAACGTGCGCTCGGCGATCTCCGGCGCCTGCGCTGACGTGATCGTCGGCCTTCGAGCGCGGAGTACGGGGTCGACCGAGTCCGGGTCGGCGGCTGGCGCTCGGTCTGCGGCGGTCTCCATGTCCGGCTGATGGTAGCCGGGCTAGAATGGCGGCCGACCCCCCGGCCTCGCGGTCCCGACCGGCGCGCGCCGCGGTCCGACCCCCAGGAGCCCACCTGACATGATCAGCACCGGCGAACTCAAGAAGGGCGTCGCCATCGAACTGGACGGCGAGCTCTGGCAGATCCTCGATTACCACCACATCAAGATGGGTCGTGGTTCCGCCCAGGTCCGGATCACCCTGCGCAACATCAAGCGTGGCCAGACCGTGGAGCGCTCGTTCCAGGCCGGCACGAAGTGGCCGCGCGCATCGATGGAGAAGCGCCCGGTCCAGTTCCTCTACCGCGACGGCGGCGACCACCACTTCATGGACACGGACACCTACGACCAGTTCCACATGACCGAAGCCGAACTGGGCGACACCGCGCGGTACCTCAAGGACGGCATGACCCTGGACCGGACGAGCTACCAGGGCGAAACCATCGGGGTGGAGCTGCCGGTGACCGTGGACCTCGCCGTGACCGACACGGAGCCGGGCTTTGCCGGTGACACGCAGTCGGGTGCGCGCAAACCTGCCACGACCGAGACAGGACTCGTCGTCCAGGTCCCGATCTTCGTCGAGACCGGTGACACCATCCGGATCGACACCCGAACCGGCGAGTACCAGACCCGAGTCTGAGCGGGTCTGCATGGATGACCGCGGCCGCCGGGCGCCCGAGCCACCGGAGTGGGCACTTCCCGGTTGGGACTCGATGCCGGACGACCCGCACGCCGCCCCGCGGCCGGCTCGGCCGAACACCCCGGCCCCTGGCACGGTCGGCATCCGGATCCTGGGTGTCAGCGAGGTCACCCGTGCCGTCCGGGGCGCCATCCGTGACGACCCGACACTGCTGGACCTGTGGGTGGAGGGCGAGATCGGTCGCGTCACGATCTCGACCGCGGGTCACGCCTACTTCGCCCTGAAGGACGCCCGCAACCAGCTCCAGTGTGTCTGGTTCAAGGACGACCGACTGCGCTCCGTGTTCGAGGCCCAGGGCGGCCTGCGCGTCGTGGCCCACGGCCGAATCGACCTGTACGAACCCAGTGGTGCGCTCCAGCTCTACGTCGATGCCATCCAGCCGTCGGGGCAGGGCGACCTCGCCATTCGGCTGGAAGCCCTCAAGGCGAGACTCGCGGCCGAAGGCCTGTTCGCCCTGGCGCGCAAGCGTCCGCTGCCGCCGCGTCCGCGGACGATCGCCGTCGTGACCAGCCCGTCGGGGGCCGTGTGGCGCGACATCTGCCACGTCCTGGCCCGAAGATGGCCGCTGGCTCGCGTCGTGCTCGTGGCGGCCAGGGTCCAGGGCGAGGATGCGCCGGCGAGCCTCGTCAAGGCGCTTCATGCCATCGAACGCTGGATCGAGACGTGCGCGACCCAGGAACGGCCGGACGAAGCCCCCGAGGTCACGATCGTCGCCCGAGGTGGTGGTTCGCTCGAAGACCTGTGGGCCTTCAACGACGAACGGGTCGTTCGAGCCGTCATCGCGCATGGGGTTCCGGTCGTCTCCGGGGTGGGTCACGAGGTGGACGTTACGCTGACCGACCTCGCGGCCGATGTGCGCGCGCCGACGCCATCGGCCGCAGCCGAACTCGTCGTCCCGGATCGCCTGGAACTCGCAGCGGACCTGCGGACCCTGCGCCGCCGACTCGACGGCGCGATCGCCCGGCACGTCACGTCGGCGGCCAGGGGCTTGGCGGCCGAACGACGCGCCCTCGAGCGCCTGCATCCGGCGGCCCAGCTGGCCGTGGCCTTCGAACGGACGGGCCTGCTGGTGGAACGCGCCACCCGGTCCATGCACGATCGCCTGGCGACGGAAGAACGAAGCCTCGTCCGCGCTGCGCAGCGCCTCGAGCCGATCCTGCCGGCCCGACTCGCCCGGGATCGGGGGCGCCTGGGTCGAGCCGAGGGTCTGGACCAGGTGGTGATCGCCCGGCTCGCTCGCGCCCGGGCCGGTCTCGAGTCGGCGTCGGCCGCGCTCGTGGTGCTCGGCCCGCAGGCGACGCTGGACCGCGGCTATGCCATCGTTCGGCGCGTCGCTGACGACTCGATCGTGCGCGAACCCGCCGAGGCACCGCCTGGCACGGCCCTTCGCCTGCGCGTGGGCGGGGGCGAATTGCCGGCGACGGCCGGCGATCGATGACCGGTCAGGCCGGCGAGGTCCTGATCTTCTTGGGCGTGGTCCTGATCATCGCGGTGGCCGGCATCCTGCTTGGTATGCTCGTCGCGCCCCGCCTGGGACGCCTGGCCGAACGCGAGGATGAAGAGGAGCCCGGTGGCGACGACTGAACCGACGACGGGCCTGACCACGAGCAAACTGACGATCGATCCGGCGATCGAGGGGCTCGCCTTCGACGACGCCCTGGTCGAACTCCAGCGGACCGTGGCGGAGCTGGAGGCCGGCGGCCAACCGCTGGAAGCCGCCATCGCGCTCTACGAGCGCGGCGTCGCGCTGCAAGCTCGCTGCGAACGCCTGATCCGCGATGCCGAGCTGCGCGTGGAGCAGCTCGTGGCGCGAGCCGGCGGCGCGCTCGAGACCCGTCCCGTCCAGTCCGAGAGGGTCGCCGACGGACCCCCGGACCAGGCAGCCTCCGAGAGCCGCTGACCCGAGCCCACCGGGCAAACAGGCGACCTCCGAGGAACAGATTTACACTGGCGCGGCCCATCCCGATGGATACGTGCGACGTACCCACCACGGAACGTTCGCCAGCCACGTCCCGGCGCCGCCAGCCGGGCACTCCAGGAGCCTCACCGTCGTGTCCATCCTGTCCGATCTCCAGGGCCCAGCCGACCTGCGCGGCATGGACGAAGCCCACCTCGCCAAGCTTGCCGGGGAGATCCGCGAGGTCATCATTCGGACGGTCGCGGTCACCGGGGGTCATCTCGGTTCGTCCCTGGGCGTGGTCGAGCTGACGATCGCCCTCCATCGCCTGCTGGAGTCACCACGCGACCACATCGTGTGGGACACCGGCCACCAGGCCTATCCGCACAAGCTTCTGACCGGTCGGTTGGCCCGCTTCGACACCCTTCGCTCCCTCGATGGGGTCGGGGGGTTCCCGCGTCGGTCGGAGTCGCCGCACGACGTGTTCGACGGGGGGCATGCCGGGACCGGGCTGTCGATCGCCGAGGGCCTCGCTGAAGCGCGCGACCTGCGTCATGGGTTGGAGCGTATCGCCGTCGTGGTCGGGGACGCCGCGCTGATGAGCGGGCTCTCGCTCGAAGCGCTCAACGACATCGGGCAGCGCCAGACCCAGATGCTGATCGTGGTCAACGACAACGAGATGTCGATCAGCCCGACGGTCGGCGCGTTCAGCAAATACCTGTCGCGGATCAAGTTGTCGGAGACGTGGCGCCAGAGCAAGAGCGCGTACGACAGTTTGGTGGAGCGCATCCCGGTGCTCGGCCCGCATGTCCTCGAGCTGTCGAAGCGCCTGCGCGCCTCGGTCGTGCGCTTCGCCCAGCCGGGCCAGCTGTTCGAGGATCTCGGGATCACCTACATCGGCGTCGTGCCCGGACACGACCTGCGGGCCCTGGTCACGACCCTTGGACGAGCCCTGGCGCTGCCCGGCCCGACGATCGTCCACGTCCGAACCCAGAAGGGCCGCGGGTTCAAGCCCGCGATCGACGATCAGGTCGGCTTCCACGGGGCCGCCCTGCCGCCGATCCGTCTGGCGCCCAGCAAGGCCTCGTACGACGGCCGCAAGTCGACCGGTCCGGCCGTCGGCATGCCCAGCGAATCGATGGCGGACGATGCCGCCGCCCCGGTTGCCTCGAGGGCCGTCGTCGATAAACCGCCGAACTACACGGCCGTCTTCGCGGCGGAGCTCATCGAGATCGCGCGGACAGATCGGCGGATCGTCGGGATCACGGCCGGCATGCCGACGGGAACAGGCATGGCCAAATTCGAGGAGGCGTTCCCGGGCCGAGTCTTCGACGTGGGCATCGCGGAACAGCATGCGATGACCCTGGCCACGGGCCTCGCGATGGGTGGCATGCGACCGGTCGTCGCGCTCTACTCGACCTTCCTCCAGCGGGCGTTCGACCAGACCGTCCACGACGTCTGCCAGAACGATCAGCCGGTGCTCATCGCGGTGGATCGGTCCGGTCTCGTGGGCGAGGACGGCACCAGCCACCAGGGCATGTTCACGCTGCCGGCACAGCGTCAGTTGCCCAACCTGATCATCGCGTCGCCGCGGGATGAGCAGCAGCTCCGGTCGCTGCTTCGGACCGCGCTCGCCCAGGACCATCCGTTCGCGCTGCACTACCCACGCGATGCCGGGTTCGGGCTGGCGCCGGTGGAGCCGTCGATCCTGCCGATCGGCCAGGCGGAGACCCTGCGCGACGGACGAGACGTGTTGTTCGTCGGGTTCGGGCCGATCGTGGCCCGGGTCAGTGAAGCGGCGGCCGCGCTCGAAGTGGAAGGCTGGTCCGTGGGCGTGATCGACGCGCGCTTCGCGAAGCCCCTGGACCGGCAGCTCATCCTGGACGCGGCGCGTGGCAAGCGGCTGGTCGTCACGTTCGAGGAGAGCGTCGTCACGGGTGGCTTCGGGAGCGGCGTGCTGGAGATGTTCGAGGAGGCACGCCTCACCGATCCGACGTACCGCGACGTCGCGGTACGGATCGTGGGGATCTCGGGGGATCGATTCGTCGATCACGGGTCCGTGTCCGATCTGCGGCGGGCCCTCCGTCTGGACGGACCCGGCCTCGCCGCGCAGGTGCGCGACACACTGGCCACGATGGAGGCGACTCCCGACCGCTCGCAGGTCGCCGCCGGCTGACCGGCGGACTGCGGGCTGCCGGCTGTCGCCATGCGCTGGCGGTCAGCGCTGCGTAACGTCAGATGAGCCCCGGTGCAGCGGGCTGTGCCACGATAGGCACGTGAGCGCCGACATCCGTACCAGGCCCGGGCGCATCCGGCTCGATCAGCTGCTCGTCGATCGCGGCCTGGCCGAGTCGCGGACTCGCGCGCAGGCGCTGGTGCTGGCGGGTAAGGTGCGTGTCGGTGAGGGCGACGCGGCCCGACGCGACCTGAAGCCGGGCGACCTCATCGCCCCCGATGCCACGACCCAGGTGGAATCACCGGAGCCCTACGTCAGCCGAGGCGGCCACAAGCTCGCGGCGGCGCTCGAGGCGTTCGAGATCGATGTCGACGGACGCATCGGCCTCGATGTCGGCGCGTCCACCGGCGGGTTCACGGATGTGCTGCTCCAGCGCGGTGCCCGACGCGTCTACGCCCTCGACGTCGGTCGCGGGCAGCTGGCTGAGCGGCTTCGCCAGGACGAGCGGGTCGTCTCGATGGAACGCACGAACGCCCGAACCCTCACGCAGGGTGCGCTCCCCGAACCGATCGACATCGCGACCGTCGACGTCTCGTTCATCTCGCTCGGCAAGGTCCTCGGTCCGATCCAGTCCACCCTCGCCCCGCGGGCCGCGATCGTCGCCCTGGTCAAGCCCCAGTTCGAAGCCGGTCGCGGGCGGACCGACCACGGGGTCGTCCGCGACCCGACGATCCACCGCGACGTCCTCGAGCGGATCGTCGCCAGCGCCTCGGCCCTGTACCTCGGCACGCGCGCGGTGATCGCCTCGCCGCTCCTCGGACCTGAGGGTAATCGGGAATTCCTGGTCCACCTGGCCGCGGGTCCGAGCTGCGCGGAGATCGGCGACCGGATCGCCGAAGCGATCGACGCGACAATGGCACCCGCTCCATGAACGTGCGTCGGATCGGCTTCGCCTACAACCCGACGAATGAGGCTGCCCTGGAGCTGAGCGCCCGCGCCGCCGGCTGGTGCCGGATCCGCGGCATCGGTCACTGGCAGACCCAGTCGAGCGATCTCGACACCCTCCTGGGCGAGCTGCCCGGCACGGATGCACTGGTGGTGCTCGGTGGTGACGGCACGTTCCTGCGCGCCGCCCGGGCGGTCGCCGAGGTGGACGTCCCGATCCTCGGGATCAACCTCGGCAAGGTCGGCTTCCTGAGCAAGGCCGAGGCGGGCGAACTCGAGCCGGTCCTCGAACGGATCGTGGCCGGCGAGTTCACCATCGATGAACGGATGATCCTGGAGGGACGGATCCAGCGCGGCGAAGGGACCGACACGTCCGAGCGACATCTGGCCCTCAACGACATCGTCATCGCCCGGGGCGCCCTTGCCCGGGTCTGCCGACTCGACGTCTCGATCGACGGCACGCACCTGGCGACCTTCATCGCGGACGGCCTCGTCGTGGCCAGCCCGACCGGCTCCAC
>JACCVB010000299.1 GCA_013698385.1 Chloroflexota bacterium | reverse complement strand
GATCAGCAAGCGCTCCGTCACGGAGCAGGAGCAGGTCGAAGGCACGGTCCGCCGTGAAGAAGTCCACGTGGATGAGCTGGGCGAATCCAAGCGCAGCCGCTAACGCTCAACGATGTATCGGCGACCTTCGGTGCCCGTCACAGGCCCCGGAGGTCGTTTTGCATAGGGCCCTCCCACGCCGGAGGCAGAACCTTCCGCGGAGGGCCTGGGTCAAGTGCCCGCGGTCCGCACAGCGCGGCGACAGGCGACATCCATCGATGGCGCTTCACGGCCATCGGCCGGTCAGTGAACCCGAGACCGCGGGCAGAGTGCAGCCGAGTGCGGCTCGGTGCAGTCCCCCATCAGTACCGCCGATGCGCAGTCCCTACGCATGGGCTACATGAGGATGGTGCGCCCGACCCATAGCTCCTCTGCATGTCGGCACCGATGGCCGCCCGAGCAACCTCCAGGATAGCCCGACGACCGACTGCAGGCGGTGACCCATGGCCAGCTGGCGATTGCGCAGGAGCGCTCGGTCGCGGCGAGACTCCGGACGACCCGAGTGTCGGGCCGGGACCAGTTCGGACGTCGACCTGGCGGCCGACGCCTCGCCTCCGGAACTAGGTGGCCTGCCCTAATGCCAGCGGACCCCTCAGGATGTCGCGAGCATCCACGTTGTCATCCCTCAGGGTCCAATCGCGCTTTCTGAGTCTAAGGAGACACTTTGCCGTCCCTGACTCTGGCGCGACGTTCGCTCGCACAGCCGGCACCTTCAGACGCCCGTGGTCAGGACGCCAGATCGCTGCAGGCACCCGGACCTACACTGGGCCCGGGGAGACGAGCTTCTCGACGCTGACAGACGACGACGGTCTCCTCGCTTCATGCGTCGGCAAGGTAGTTAGGTTACCGAAGCTTAGGCGACCTTACTATACTGTTTGGCATGAACACAAGCGAACAGCGTCTGCCGGTCGGCCAATTGCTTGGGTTGATGCTGCGCCGCTTCCGGGCCGATCTCTTCGCCTGGGGCCAGGAGGCCGGTTACACGAACCTCCGGCAATCGCATCTTCAGGTGTTCGGAAACATCGACTGGACGGGGACACGGTTGACCGACCTGGCCGCGCGAGCCGGGATGACCCGCCCGTCGATGCTCGAGCTCGTCGACGAGCTCGAGAAGGCCGGGTATCTCGAGCGGCGCCCCGACGAGCGTGACGGCCGCGCGAAGCTGATCTGCCTGACCCGCGATGGCCGGCGCGTCGTTGCGCAGGCGCTGCGGGCGGTTCGTGACATCGAGCGGATCTACGCGCAGGAGGTCGGGGCCGCCCGCTTCGACGAGGCGTGTCTGACCCTCCAGCAACTGCTCCGCGAGGGATCGACGTCCATCGCGGGCCGACGGCGTCATCCCGTCGTGAGCTAGGCCGGGCTCGCGAACGAGCGGATCGACGATCAGCTCGCGGTGACCGGGATCCCTGAGGCCGCCGCTCCGCGCGGCCGATTCGATTGAGGAGGTCCAGACCCGTGACGGCGCGACGCCCGCTGTCGTCGGCGACGGCGTGCACTCCTTCGCGCGCCTTGTCGCGAAGGCGTCGCAGAGCCAGTTGATGCGCATCGTCAGCCTGCGGATCTATCGACAGATGACCATCCGAAACGGGCGCACGACGACGACGTTGCTGCGGCCGTCAGGCATGGCTCGGTCAGCGCGATCGACTCGAGGCCGAACGCCAGTGACCTGCGCACGACCTGGGAGGCCGCTGACGGTGGCCCCGGACGAAAGGCGCTAGCTCAAGCCCTGTTCGCCAAGATCGACGTTCGCGGGTTCCGCGAGATGACCCTGCGCCTGACGGAGGGTGCGATCTCGCATGGCTTTGCTTCTGTCCTGCCGGAGCAGTTCGAATTATCCGCAAATGGTCGGGGCGAGAGGAGTCGAACCACGGCGAGGCACCTGAATGTCCCGGCCTCCTTGCCGCTGGAGATCGAAGTTTCCGGGGCGGAGCGCTGCTTACGCAGCTCGACCGCCTGACTCTGGATCGTGCGGGCTTGATACCTGATCGTTGTGACTCTGTCGCTTGACGGTCGCTCTCGGCGTGGCGCATGTACGATCGCTTCGTGTCGCTCGCTCTGCTCCGGTCGCATCTGAAACGCCCATCGTTCGGGCGGGGCCGCCGCTCGTCGAGCGCCCTCGCCGTCGCGGGAGCTGTTGCACTCTTCCCCGTCGCGACGCTGGCCATCGCCCTCGTCGAGGCTCCCCCACTCGCGATCCCCGACGCATCGCCGATCTACCTCGTCGCGGTCGTCGGCGTCGCGGTGGTCCTCGGCACACCGGCCGCGATCGCCGCCGCTGTGCTTTCGTTTCTTCTCTACGACTGGTTGTTCGTTGCGCCGCGCTTCACGCTGATCGTCCAGGACCCGACGGAATGGCTGAACCTGCTCCTGCTGCTGTTCGTCGGGATCGTGATCGGGCGCCTCGCGGCGCTCCAGTCCGAGCGCGCTGAGGACGCCGCTCGTCGCGCGCGCGAATCGCAGGCCCTGTTCCGGATCAGCCGGACACTCGCCACCGAACCGCGCGTCGCGGACGCCCTCCCGCCGATCGTCGAGGGTCTCGCGACGGAAACACGGATGAACCGGATCTGGATCGGCCGGCTGGTCGGCGTGCGCGAGGTTATCGTGGCCGACTCGTCGACCGGCCCCCACCCATCGCCATCGATCCATGTTTTGCTGACCCGGACTCGGGGCGATCTCCCGGCGCGCTGGGTCCGGGCGCACCACCCGCAGGACCGTCGAGGCGATCGAACCACCCGTCCCGAGGCCGAGCAGTTCCGGGCGAAGATCGCGACCGACGACGACACCCTCGGGTCGATCTGGGCGACGCGCGCCCGGGCGGAGGGGCTGCCCGACCGCGAGGAGACGCGCCTCCTCAGCCTCGCGGCGGACCAGGTTGGGCTTGCCTTCAAGCGCGAGCAGCTGGCCGAGGCGGCGAATGCCGCCGAGGTGGCCCGGCAGGGCGAGGCGCTCAAGGACGCGCTCCTCGATTCGGTGTCGCACGACCTCCGCACGCCACTCGCCACGATCCGCGCCGCGGCGGGCAGTCTCATGGATCCGGAGGTCAACTGGACTGACGATGAGCGCCGCGCGGCGGCGCAGACGATCGACCTCGAGGCCGACCGCCTCAACGGCCTCGTTCGCAACCTGCTCGACATGAGCCGGATCGAGGGCGGCGCGCTCCGCCCGACCCTCGAGGTCCTCGACATTGAGGATCTGGTCGAGCCCGTCGTCGGACGGCTGGCGCGGACCCTCGGCGGCCACGAGATCGAGCTCCGGTTCGAGCCGGGACTGCCACCTGTCCGGGCAGACGCCGTCCACTTCGACGAGATTCTCACGAACCTGCTCGAGAACGCCGCGAAGTACGCGCCACTCGCCCCGATCCGCGTCGCGGCGGCGGCCTGCCCCGGCCGGGTCCGCGTCCGGGTCGAGGACGGAGGCCCAGGCGTTCCGCCAGAAGCCGAGGAACGCCTGTTCGAGAAGTTCTACCGGGTGCCACGCTCCGGCGAGGGGTCGCGACGCGGGCTCGGGATCGGCCTCGCCGTGGTGCGTGGCCTGGCCGAGGCGATGGATGGCGAAGTCTCGGCCGGTCGGAGCGACCTCGGGGGGCTGGCTGTCGACCTCTTCCTCCGAGCCGCTCCCGAGCCACCCGGCGAGGCGGAAGCATGACGGCCGGCGGAGCGCGGCTGCTCGTCGTGGAGGATGACGAACCGACCCGCACCCTCATTACGTCGAACCTCAACGCCCACGGCTACGGGGTCCGAGAGGCTGGCACCGCCGACGAGGCGCTGCGGGCCTGGGATGCGCAGCGGCCGGACCTCGTCGTCCTCGACCTCGGGCTGCCCGATGCCGACGGCACGTCCGTCATCCGGCGTTTCCGTCGCGATGCCACGACGCCGATCCTCATCCTTTCGGCACGCGGCGAGGAACGCGACAAGGTCGCGGCGCTGGAGCTGGGCGCCGACGATTACGTGACGAAGCCGTTCGGCCTGGAGGAGCTCCGGGCTCGGGTCGCCGCACTGCTCCGGCGGGCCGCGGGGCCGGCGGCGGACGGCGCGGGCTCCCTACGACTCGGGCCGCTGACGCTCGATGTCGCCCGGCGCGAGGTCCGGATCGGCGGCGAGCCGATCGACCTGACGCCCCGCGAGTACGAGCTGCTCAAGGTGCTGATGAGCCAGTCGGGGCGGCTGGTGACCCACGGCCGGCTATTGCGGGCCGTATGGGGGCAGCAGTACTCCGGCGAGGACCATTACCTTCACGTCTACGTCAGCCGGCTACGGCGGAAGATCGCCGCGGCTGATGCGACGGGCGAGTTCCGCGACCTGATCACCTCCGAGCCGGGTGTCGGTTACCGGATTCGCGAGGCCTGAGCCCGAGGGACTGTTGAGCGGCTGTTGAGGCCCGCGGCCGCCTCGCGGGCCGTGCCCTCTTGGGACCTCGGCCTACGGTTGAGGCATGAACCGCCTCTGGTCGCAGGTTCGCCCTGCCTCGATCGCCGACCCGCTCGAGATAGCCCTCGCCGAGATCGATGTCGCGATCACGCTCGTCCGGCGCGGCCAGGCGCGGAGGGTCCGGCTTATTGGGCTGAGCGCGGGTGAGCGAGCTGCCGGCCCGGGCCTCGCGCGGGCACAGGAGGCTCGCGTCCGGTTTACCCTCCAGCGCGCGGCGGCGCCGGGTGTCGCAGTTAGCCTCGTTATCGGTCCTGCGATCGATGACTGACGGCTCGATCGCGGGCCGTTACCGGGCGCCCGCGCGGTGATCGGGGGACGGCGGCCGCTCCAGGGGCGAAAGGCGGGTGATCGACGAGTCCGAGTCGAGCGGCCGCACTCGCCCTACTTCCGCTACGCGGGGCCGGGGCAGCTCGTCGCTCGGGAGGCGGCATCCGTGCCGAGGACGGCGCGTGGACGGGCGGTGGCCCGCCTGCGGCAGGCGATATTCGGGCGACCGCTCGCGAACCAGGAGGAGATCGAAGAGCGCCTAACGAAGAAGAAGGCTTTGGCGATCTTCAGCTCCGATGCGATCAGCTCCTCGGCTTATGCGACCGAAGAGATCCTGCGCGTGCTCCTCGTCGCGGGTGCCGGTTTGCTCCTCGTTTCGGTCCAGGTGGCTGTGGCGATCGCCATCCTCCTCGCCGTCGTTTCCGTGTCCTATCGTCAGGTCTGCCGCGCCTACCCCAACGGCGGCGGCGCCTACGTAGTCGCCCGGACGAACCTCGCGCCCATCTTCGGGCTGATCGCCGCCGCGGCACTCCTCATCGACTACGTCATGACCGTCGCCGTCTCCACGGCCGCCGCCATCGCCCAGATCCAATCGGTCATCCCGGCCGCCTACGACTTCCGAATCGAGATCGCCTTCCTGGCGATCTCCCTGATCACGATCGCCAACCTCCGAGGCCTGCGGGAGTCGGGGAACATCTTCGCGGTCCCGACCTACCTCTTTGTCGGGCTGGCCCTCGCGATTGTCGCCATCGGGGCCGTCCGGATCGCGACGGGGACGGTCGTGCCGGTGCCGCCGGAGCCTGACGCTGTCCCGTTCGGAACGGAGACGCTCGGCGTCCTCCTCCTCCTCAAGGCGTTCGCCGGCGGCTCGGTAGCCCTGACCGGGGTCGAGGCGATCGCGAACGGCGTGCCGGCGTTCAAGCCACCGGAAGCGAAGAACGCGGCGGACACGATGACGACCATGGCCGTCCTCCTCGCGATCCTCTTCATCGGCCTCACCGTATTCGCCGTCGCCTTCGGCCTTCGTCCGACGGAGGAAGGTGGGCCGTCGATCGTCGCTCTCGCCGCCCGAACGGCGTTCGGCGTCGGGTCGCCGCTGTTCTACGCCTTCGCCGCGAGCACCGCGCTCATCCTGTTCCTCGCGGCGAACACGAGCTTCAATGCATTCCCCCGCCTGGCTGCGATCCTCGCCGAGGACGGCTACATGCCTCGCCAGTTCTCGTTCCGCGGCGATCGGCTTGCGTACTCGTGGGGGATCGTCCTCCTCGCCGCGGTCGCATTCCTTCTCCTCGCCGCATTCGGCGGTGACACCCACGCGCTCATCCCGCTCTACTCGGTCGGCGTCTTCCTCTGCTTCACTTTGAGTCAGCTCGGGATGGTCAAGCATTGGCTCCGCGGCCGGGAGGGAGGGTGGCGCTGGCGCCTTGGCGTGAACGCTGCGGGTGGTGTCCTAACAGCAGTCGTCCTCGGCATCGTGGTCTTCGAGAAGTTCGCCGATGGTGCGTATCTGGTGGTCATCCTCGTCCCAGTCCTGGTCGGGATGATGCTGTTCATCAGCCGCCAGTACGGGCGGTCCCGGCGTCAGCTCGCGGTCGATCCGGCGCTGGTCGTCTCGGCGCCCAAGCGCGAGGAGCGCGTCGTCGTGCCGATCCACGGCGTCGACCGGTCGACCATCCAGGCCGTCAACGTCGGCCGCTCGATCGACGACGATATCCGGGCCGTCCACATCTCGGCCGATCCGGACGACGCGGCCCGGGTTCGCGAGGCGTTCGAGCGCCAGATCCCGGGCGTCCCCCTCGTGGTCGTCGACTCACCGTACCGGGCCCTCGCCGGACCCCTGCTCGCCTACCTCGACGTGCTCGACGCGGCATGGCCGCCCGGCAAGCCTGAGCCGATCACGTTCGTGGTCCTCCCCGAGTACGTGGCAAGCAGTTGGTGGGAGCGGCTCCTCTACAACCAGTCCGCCAAGCGCCTCCGAGCGGCTCTGCTCGGGCGGTCGCACACCGTCGTCGTCAACGTTCCGTACCGGCACGAAAAGCACGGCGCCGAGGGTCCGCCGGGCCGTCCGGAGACCGACGGCGAAGTCACCACGATCGCCGGCCAGTAACGGTCACCTCGGCTTGCGACCAGCCTTCGACGGAAATGGACAGGATCGGTGCTGTGGTTCGGCCTGCGGTGCGGCTGCCAGTGCGACCGCTACCGCAAGGCCTGATGCCCAACCGCTGCGCTGTCCTGGCCGTCGGCTCGCTCGGTTGAGTACAGACGCTCGGTGATGAGTTTAGTATTAGAACGGCTGTTCTGGTCGGGGCGAGGGGAGTCACACCACCGCGATCTACCTGAATGTCCCTGCGCGTTTGCAGCTCGACATCGAAGTCAGTGACGGGATCGGTGGCTACGCGATCGATCGATTGCGTGAGCCCACACCTGAGTTCGAGGTAATCCTGGTGCCGACAAGAGCTCGACGCGTCCGCATCAAGCCCAATCTTCTGGGACACCACGGAACCCAGGGCGGTTCAATGTTCCCCAGTCCGAGTAAATGATTCCCGCCGAGGCAACCATCTGTAGTCGGATATGAGCGGCCTCAGCGCTTAAAACATGGAACGTCGAAGCGACGCTTGAATCCCTGTGGTCAATTTTTCGTTGGTCTGGAAGTCGACGGATGATACGGCGTGGGCGCTCGCTACACGGACTCGAGAAGGCCACGGGATACCCTTCCGAGCGATGATCGCAGTTCGACGCGCTGGGCCGACGGATGCGGCCTCGGTCGCCGAGGTCTACCTCGCGTCGTTTCATGCGGCGGTCCCGACCGTCAGGCTCGTCCACACCGACGCTCAGGTCCGCCGCTGGATCCGGGACGTCGTCATCCCGGATACGGAGACGTGGGTCGCCGTCGATGGCCACGAGATCGTGGGCATGCTCTCGCTGCGGCCAGGATGGGTGGAGCACCTCTACGTCGCACCAGATCGGCGCGGCGAGGGGATCGGGCGCCGCCTTCTGGATCTGGCGAAGCTGCGCTCCGGCGGTCCGCTCGACCTGTGGACCTTCCAGGTCAACAAGCAGGCGCGGCGCTTCTACGAGGCCAACGGTTTCGTCGCCCTCGAGTTGACCGACGGAGCCGAGAACGAGGAGCGCGAGCCCGACGTCCGCTACCGCTGGGAGCCCAGCATCTGAGCCGGGATCTGAAGGCCACCGACCGGAGTACCTTCGCGACCGAGACATCAAGGCCCTTGAAGCCACGATGACTCGACTAGTTGCTGAGGAGCGCGACGCCCGCCAGGAACGTATCGTGACAGGCGTACCACGAGAGCAGGCTCAGGTATCTAAGCGACCTGCGCACGACCTGGGAGGCCGCTGACGGTGGCCCCGGACGAAAGGCGCTCGCTCAAGCACCGTTCGCCAAGATCGACATTCGTGGGTTCCGCGAGGTAACCCTACGCCTGACGGATGGTGCGATCTCTCACGGCTTTGGTTCTGTCCTGCCGGAGCGGTTCGGATTATCCGCAAATGGTCGGGGCGAGAGGATTTGAACCTCCGACCTCATCGTCCCGAACGATGCGCGCTACCAAGCTGCGCCACGCCCCGACCGAGGGTGCTCGTTTGACAGAGCCTGCGGATGATACCTCACGGCCCGCGCTCCGGACCCGCGGCGGTCAGCCGCCCGGCGTGAGCCAGACCGGGTAGTCGCGAACGTCTTCCGGCCGACCATCCTTGGCCGAGCCGAAGTAGGTCCGCAGGGTGCCCCATTGCGCCTTGTCGACCGAGTACGCGAGCGTCTTCTCGAACGTGCCCCGGCAGCCGGTCCCGCACGTGGCCATCGCCTGCCGATCGACGAGCACCTTCCCCGAGCCGTCCAGGATCGCGATCCGGAAGGTTGCCTCGAAGACATTCGCATTGCCGCTGACGCGGGCCGGGTTGCCGATCGCGGCGCCCGACGCTGGCCGTTCGACCGAAGATCGAGGGCAGAAGGTCATCGAAATCTGCGCGGGTCTTCGGACCATCGAGGAGGGCGATGCCCTCACTGCCGAACGTCGTGACCGTGCGGCCTTCCACCTGGAAG